>CAYNWX010000180.1:0-6951 GCA_964401005.1 uncultured Natronohydrobacter sp. | reverse complement strand
TCCAATCCTGATATCCAAAACAACACACAATCAATCTCGATCCGCGCGCCGTCCCAGACAACCAACAACGTCCCCGCCGCCGGTGAAGCGCTATCTAGGGAATCTCGAAAACAGGTGCAAGCGCGAAATGAGCAGGTAATGATAAAAACTTGCATGACGCAGGGTCAGGAGCGCGCGGGCCCTTGTTTTGTTAGTCCTCGAACAGTTCGGATTGGCCGCGCGTTGGTCCGTCGAGTGCGTCTTCATCCTCGGAAGCCTCTACGCCCGGCATCGGGCGGCTGTCCAAAAGACCCGCCGCGCGCAGTTCTTGCAGTCCCGGCAGGTCGCGCGCTGATTCCAACCCGAAATGGTCCAGGAATTCGTCCGTCACCACGAAGGTGACGGGCCGCCCTGGGGTCATGCGTCGCCGTCCCAGCCGCACCCAACCCAATTCCAACAGCAGGTCTATCGTGCCGCGAGACACGGCGACACCCCTGATCTCTTCGATTTCGGCGCGGGTGACGGGCTGGTGATAGGCGATGATCGCCAGCGTCTCGATACCTGCGCGCGACAATTTACGTTGCTCGACCCGCTCGGCCTGCATCAGCCAGCCCAGATCGGGGGCCGTGCGCAGGGCGTAACCATCGCCGACCTTAACCAAGGTGACGCCGCGCCCAGTGTAGCGGCTATGCAGAAGCACGAGTGCCTCTGCCACGTCGCAACCTTGCGGCAGGCGCGCGCCGATTTCAGCGGCAGACAGGGGGCGGTCGCAGGCGAAGAGAATTGCCTCGACCATGCGCTCTTGCTCAGCCATGGGGGGGGCGGGAAACAGCGAAGAGTCTTTCACGTCGCTCATACCGGCCCCCTGCCCCGCAGCTCCAAGGGCGCGAATGCGTCGGACTGCCTTAGCTCTACCCGGCCCTGCTTGGCCAGTTCCAGCGTGGCCGCGAAGGTCGAGGCCATGGCCGAGCGCCCCCGCGCACCGCCCCGGCCCCAGCCTTCGGGCAAAAATTGCTGCAAGTTGGTCCAATCCAATGTCACGGGCAACATATGCGACAGCCGCTCCAGCGCGGCATCCAGAGCGTAGATATCGCTGCGGTCGAACGCATAGGGGCGGAATTCATCGCGTGTGCGCAATCGGGCATAGGCGCGCATCAGGTCCAGCAAGCTGGCCTGCATGTCGGTCTTGCGGGTGATAGCGATGGCCTCGGGTTGGCCGCGCGCGAAAAAATCGCGGCCTTTCCGATCACGCCCCATCAGCCGCGCGGCCGCGTCGCGCATCGCCTGCAACCGCTCCAACTGCCACGCCAGATGCGCGGCAAGGTCTTCACCGCTCGGGCCATCCTCGGAAGGGTCGGGCGGCAGCAGCAGCCGCGACTTGAGATATGCCAGCCACGCCGCCATGACCAAGTAATCCGCCGCCAGTTCAATGCGCAGCGCGCGCGCTTGCTCAACGAAGCCTAGATATTGCTCGGCCAAGTGGAGCACGGAAATGCGGCGCAGATCGACCTTCTGGCTGCGCGACAGCGCCAGCAACAGGTCAAGCGGCCCTTCAAACCCATCGACATCGACAATCAGCGCCTCTGCGGCGCGGCGGTCTGCAATGCTGTCCCAATCGTCGCTCATGGCACCAGTTTATGCTGGGCCACGCGCGTCGTCTATGGCCGGTTAGCGCCCCGCCCAATCCTGCAAGCGCGCAACGTATCGGGCAAGCGTGTCAATCTCTAGGTTGACCATGTCACCCAGCTTGGTGTCGGCCCATGTGGTCGCCTGCTTGGTGTGCGGGATCAGGTTGATGCCAAATTCCGCGCCCTCCACCTCGTTCACCGTCAGCGAGGTGCCGTTCAGCGCCACCGACCCTTTAGGCGCGATGAACCCCGCCAGATGATCTGGCGCGCGAAACCGCAGACGGGTGCTGTCGCCCTCGGCGCGCAGGCCCACCACCTCGGCCAGACCATCGACATGACCCGACACGATATGGCCACCCAATTCGTCGCCCACTTTCAAAGCACGTTCCAAGTTCACGCGCTTGCCCGGCGCCCATGCGCCAAGGTTCGTTTTGGCTACGGTCTCGGCAGAGACCTGCACATCATACCAATCCGGCCCCAAGGCAACGACCGTCAAGCACACCCCATCAGACGCGATGGAAGCCCCAATCTCTATGCCGCGCGTGTCGTATCCGGTCTCTATCCGGGCGCGCAGATCGCCTTCCTGCACAACCGACCGAACGCGGCCGATATCAGTGATAATGCCTGTGAACATGGTCGCCCCTTGATTGTTTAGGCGCAGCTAATCCTAGTGCCTGTGGCTTTGCAAGCAACAGCACCACCCCATGCTGTTCGTTTTAGATGACGCGCCCGCGTTTTTCGTTTACCCTATAGCAAAAGAGCAGCCTTATCCTGCGGGACAGGGATATAATCAGGCGAAACGCCATGACACCACAGACCGCATCGCGGCGCTTCCTGTTTTTGCAGGGGCCGCATGGACCGTTTTTCGACCGGCTGGGCCGGATGCTGCGCGCAGCTGGTGCGCAGGTCTGGCGCGTGGGCTTCAACAAGGGCGATGCGCTGTTCTGGCGCGACCGGGCCAGTTATATTCCTTTTACCGGCAGCCTAGATGACTGGCCCCGCACCTGTGCCGATTTGTTGGACAGCCACGCTATCACAGACCTTGCGCTTTATGGCGATGTCCGCGCCATTCACGCCGAAGCAATTGCGTTGGCAAAAGCGCGCGGCATTACCGTGCACGTGTTCGAGGAAGGCTATCTGCGCCCCTATTGGGTGACCTACGAGCGCGACGGCAGCAACGGCAATTCGGTGCTGATGGACATGTCGGTCGAGGATATGCGCCGCGCCTTGGAAAAATGCGATCTGGAATTGCCCGACCCGCCCGCCCATTGGGGCGATATGCGCCATCACATCTTCTATGGCGCAATTTACCATTTCTGCGTGATGGCTCTGAACGGGCAGTATCGCAACTTCCGGCCACACCGCGATCTAAGCGTGGCGCAGGAATTTCGGCTGTATCTGAAGCGGCTTTGGGCCATGCCGCTGACCAGTCTGGAACGGCGCATCGCCTCTTGGCGCATTCGCAACGGCGGCTTTCCCTACCATCTGGTATTGCTGCAACTGGCGCATGACAGTTCATTTCGCGCCCATGGTCCTTTTGACAGTCAATCCGACTTTCTGGAAACCGTCTTCGCGGGCTTCGCACAAGGGGCGCCACGCCATCATCATTTGGTCATCAAAGCGCACCCGCTGGAAGATGGCCGCCAACCGTTGCGCGTTGTTATCCGGCAATTGACCGACAAGCATGGATTACGAGGCCGCGTGCATTTCGTGCGTGGGGGCAAATTGGCACTTTTGCTCAATCACGCGCGCTCCGCGGTCACGGTCAATTCGACTGCCGCACAACAGGTGCTCTGGCGCGGCATGCCGCTGAAAGCGTTCGGGCGCGCCGTGTTCGGCAAACCCGAATTCGTCTCAACCCAGCCAATCGAGCAGTTTTTCACCAATCCCACCCGGCCCGATGCCCGCGCTTACCGCCGCTACCGGCATTTCCTGCTGGAAACCTCTCAGGTGCCCGGCGGCTACTACTCCTTGCGGGGGCGGCGGCAGCTCATGCGACATGCGGTAGATATGATGCTGGCCCCCCAAGACCCCTATACCGCGCTCATCACCGGCGACGCGGCCCCACGGCAACAGTTGCGTATGGTGAAATGACTGCTAACCCATTTCAGACCTTGGCGAAAAGCGCCGTCGGCTGTAAGCTGCCGGTAATAATCAGAGGCCAGTCCTTTAACAGGAGCCCGAGCAGTGTTTGCTATTTCTAAAACCCTTGGCCGCACCGCGGCCTTGTTGGCATGTGTCGCCGTGGCCTCTTGCGGGGTACCGCGCGATGGCCCGACGGCGAATGAAATTTACAAAAGCTCCGTCATGCGCGAGGGCGATGCCCATATCATCGCTGTTACCAAGCGGGTCAGCCAGATAGCCAACCGTCCTGAAACGCTAGGCTTCAGCCATGCATTGCGCGCAGGGGCCATTCTGGGTGGCGATACGATCCGACCCGGCGACACGATCACGTTGAACGTGTTCGAAAACGTGCCCGAAGGTTTGCTGGCACCCGAAGCCACAAACAACGCCATTATCGAAACCCTTCAGGTCGACGATTCCGGCTTCATCTTTGTTCCCTATGCAGGTCGCATCCGCGCGGCAGGCCAGTCGCCCGACGCGCTGCGCCGCGTGTTAACCCGCGCGCTAGATGAACAAACCCCCGACCCGCAGGTGTTAGTCGCACGCACTCAAGGTGACGGATCAACCGTGTCCGTGACAGGCGGCGTGACTGCGCAAGGCGTGTACCCAATCACCCGCGCGTCTAACCGCTTGTCTTCTGTTATCGCCAGTGCAGGCGGCATCGCCATACCGCTGGAAACCGCGCAGGTTCTGGTCACTCGCGGCAATCTGCAAGACAGCGCATGGCTGGAAGATATCTTCTCGAATCCCTCGCTTGACATTGCCGTACGCGGGGGGGACCGAATTTTGGTCAAACAAGACCAGCGCAGCTTCTCGGTTCTTGGAGCCACGGGCACCACAAGCCGCGTCGTATTCGAAACCCAGCAAATTTCGGCCATCGAGGCCTTGGCCTCTGTCGGTGGTCTGGACCCGCTGCGCGCAGACCCGAAAGGCGTGTTCATCTTCCGCGATGAACGGCCAGAAATTGCGACCGAAATTCTTGGTATTGGCGAATTCGTGACCGATGTGCGCTTCGTCTATGTTTTGGACCTGACAAAACCCACCGGCATGTTCGACGCGCGCGATTTCAAGATCCGCGATGGTGACACGATTTTCGTGACCGAAGCCTCCTCGGTCTTTTGGGCACGTCAGATCGCATCGATCACAGGCTCTCTAACTGCCGCAGGATCGATCCGCGCGCTGACCCGAGACCCGGATTAACGCATATGAGCCCTAGGGTTCATGCCGTCTCTGGCGGGTTCCTAGGGTCATCCGCGCAAGCCCGCCGCATCCGCCGGATCATGGCGTTGGCGGGCTACCCCATTCATTTTGGGTGGCCCGGCCAAGATGACCTGATCGCCGCTTGGGGCCACGCGCCCCGTGCCGCCCGCGCAAAAGCCTTGGCCAAGCGCAGGGGCGCAGGCATTCTGCAGGTCGAAGATGCGTTCCTGCGCTCGCTCTTTCCCGGGCGCAAAGGCGAACCGCCTTTGGGTCTGCTCATCGACGAACAGGGCATTTATTACGACCCCGCGCGCCCGTCCGATCTCGAAACACTTCTGGCCACGCATCCGTTGGATGACCACGCCCTTCTGGAAACCGCCCGGCTGTGCATGGCGCGCCTGCGCGCGCATCACCTGACCAAGTATTCGGCGGTCGATCCTGCTATCCCTGCCCCACCCCCCGGCTATGTGCTTATTATAGACCAAGTGCGCGGCGACGCGTCGCTCACCCATGGCGGGCTGCATGGTCCCCTGTCGCCGCATATCTTCCAAGAGATGCTGGTGCAGGCGCAACTCGATCACCCGACAGCACGCATCGTGATCCGCACCCATCCCGAAACGGCGCAAGGCTTACGCAACGGCCATTTTAACCCGGCTGATGGTCAGGCTGACCGCATCACCCTCTGTGACGCGGCCTGCTCGCCATGGGACCTGTTAGAGGGCGCGACAGCCGTATACACTGTCAGCTCCCAACTAGGGTTCGAGGCAATCCTCGCAGGGCACCGCCCCCATGTCTGGGGTCTGCCCTTCTACGCGGGCTGGGGGCTGAGCGCGGACCAAACACCCCATCCCCGCCGCCGCCGCAGCCTGACCCGCACCCAGCTTTTTGCCGCCGCGATGCTGCTTTACCCCAAATGGTATGACCCCTGCCGCGACAGGCTTTGCGCCCTGCCCGACCTGATCGACCACCTAGAAGCCCTTACCCGCGCGTGGCGCGAAGATCACGCGGGATATGACGCGCTGAACATGCGGCTGTGGAAACGCCCGCATTTGCAGGCCTTTTTCGGGCGTTGGAAACCGTTGCGCTTTCGCAAAACGGCCAGCCGCCGCAGCATGGTCTGGGGCGCAAAAGACGCCGATATCCGCATAGAGGATGGAATCCTGCGCTCGCGCGGGCTTGGTGCGGCGTTGACACCGCCCCTGTCCTTGGTGCGCGACGATCTGGGAATTTATTACGACCCAACTCGTTCCTCGCGTCTGGAGGAGCTGATCGCCGCCCCCCTGCCACCCGGCGGGTCCGAGCGTGCGGCGCGTCTGGTCACCCGTTTGCGCGACAGCGGCACGACCAAGTATAACCTTGTTGGCGCGCGCCCTGATCTGCCCGAAGGCCACCGCATCCTTGTGCCCGGTCAGGTCGAGGATGACGCCTCCATCCGCTTGGGCGCAGGCCATATTCGCACCAATGCGTAGCTAATTGCCAAGGTTCGTGCGGAAAACCCCGATGCGGTTATCCTCTACAAACCCCATCCGGATGTCGAAGCGGGCCTTCGCCTCGGCGCGCTTATCGACACAAGCGCCGCCGATCTGGTCTTGCCGCACACCGACACGGGCTGGTTGCTGACGCAGGTGCACGAGGTCTGGACGATCACCTCCACACTCGGCTTTGAAGCGCTTTTGCGTGGCCTTCCTGTCACCTGCCTTGGGGCACCCTTCTACGCAGGGTGGGGGCTGACCCGCGATCTCGGTCCTGTTCCCGTTCGCCGCCAAGCACGGCCAGACATGGCCGCGCTCGCCCATGCCGTGCTCATCGCTTATCCGCGCTATCTGGACCCGGTCACGCGCCTGCCCTCTAGCCCGGAACTGGCGCTGGAGCGTTTGGCAGATGCAAGCACCACACCCCAGCCGCCTGCCCTGCGCCTGCTGGCCAAGCTGCAAGGGCTGCTGGCCAGCCGCACAACATTCTGGCGCTGACTTCATCTTGCCAGAAATACTCGCGGGGGAATGCGGGCCGATTGGCCCGC
>CAYNWX010000179.1:0-10014 GCA_964401005.1 uncultured Natronohydrobacter sp. | reverse complement strand
CAGCGCGAACACCTCTGCATCCGCCTGAGCTTCCATATCGCGGGCAAACACCTCGTAGCCCACTTGCAGATATTCCCGCGCGCGGCTGGCCGATTGCTTGCGAAACACCGGCCCCGCATATGCATAGCGCGCCGGGTCCGCCCCGCCCGCCATGTGCGCCTGCACCACGGGCACGGTGAAATCGGGGCGCAGCATCATCTCGCCCAAGGCCGGGTCATGGGTGACATAGGCGCGGGCACGGATATCCTCGCCATACAGGTCCAGAAGCGTTTCCGCCGGTTGCAAAATGTCGGGCGTCACGCGCGCGGCGCCCGCGTCCAGCATCTGGGCCAGTAGGTCGGCGGCGATATCCTCGGCGCGGCTCATGCGTAGCGGGCCAATATTTCGCGCACGGTAGCGACCATGTCGGCGCGCGGCACTTCCACCTGTTGCGCCTGAGATTTCCATTCTTCGACAGAAGCTTCCGCCGCGATCTTCGCGCCAAGGATCAGGTCTTTCACCTGCACCACATCGCGCGCAGCCTCATCCTCGCCCATGATGATGGCGACGGGGCTTTCGCGCTTATCGGCGTATTTGAGCTGGTTGCCGAAATTCTTGGGGTTGCCCAGATACATCTCTGCACGGATACCCGCTTGGCGCAATTCGTTTACCAGCGCCATGTAATCGGCCATTTTCGTGCGGTCCATGACCGTGACAACCACCGGGCCTTGGGCGCGGCCCGGTCCCTTGCCCTTGGCGTCAAGCGCCGCGAGCAAGCGGTCCACCCCGATGCTGACACCTGTTGCCGGCACGGGCTGGCCGGTAAACCGCTTGACCAGATCATCATAGCGCCCGCCGCCCGCAACAGAGCCGAACTGGCGCGGACGGCCCTTTTCGTCGAGGATTTCGAAGGTGAGTTCCGCCTCGAACACCGGGCCGGTGTAATAGCCAAGGCCACGGACGACAGAGGGATCGATTACGATGCGGTCGGGGCCGTAGCCTTGGGCTTCAAGCAGGGCGGCGATTTGTTCGAGTTCTTCGACGCCCTCAGAGCCTACACTGTCACCCCTAAACAAGTCTGCAAGATACTCACAAGCATGGCTGTTCATTTTAGCCAAGAAAGCCGCATCCTCTGAGAGCGGCGCTTTCTCAATATCGTCTGTTCCCCTACCGTCAAAAAAGTCGAACTGCTTCCCTGAAGGCAATGAGATTCGTGCATCATCATATTGGGTCTTCATCAGTGCGGTTTTGTTTACGAACTCCATAATTGTGTCAATTTGGGCTTTGCGAAGGTTTGCTCCTTGGGTCACATCGCCACTCTCATCAGTTCGACTTTCGCCAAGCAATTCAGCAACACCGTTCACGCCCAACCGATCAATTTTATCGAAAGCACGAAGGACAATCCCACGTTGCTCAGCAAAGCGTTGTGGTTCCGCTGCATCGAGCAAACCCGCTTTATGCAAAACCCCATTCAACACCTTCCGGTTATTCACCCGGATCACATAATCCCCGCGCGCGATCCCCACGGCTTCCAACGCATCCGCGAGCATTGCGCAAATCTCGGTATCGGCGGCGACGGACGCCGCCCCGACCGTATCCGCATCGCATTGGTAAAACTGCCGAAACCGCCCCGGCCCCGGCTTCTCGTTCCGCCAGACCGGCCCCATCGCAAAGCGCCGATACGGCGTCGGCAAATCCTGCCGGTATTGCGCGGCCACGCGGGCCAAGGGCGCGGTCAGATCGTAGCGCAGCGCCAGCCAGTCGTCATCTTCTTGCCACGCGAACACGCCCTCATTCGGGCGGTCTACATCGGGCAAGAATTTGCCCAACGCCTCGACCGTTTCCACGGCGGATGTTTCCAGCGCGTCGAACCCGTAGCGGTGGTAGACTTCTGCGATCTTATCCAGCATTGCCTTGCGCGCGCTCACCTCTGCGCCAAAATAGTCACGGAACCCTTTCGGGGTCTGCGCCTTGGGGCGGCTGGGGCCTTTGGTTTTGGCCATAACGGGCGCTCCTGCTGGGGTCGTTTGTTGCGCTTGGCCTTAGCCCAAGCACGGCCCATGGGCAAGACCGCGACAAGACCACTGCTTTTCCCGAGCTTATCCACAGAACTATACATTTTGCGATTTTCGCTAGAATGCGGTAGAAGATGAGCCTTACCAGATATAGCGGTGGCATGGCCCAAATGAACGAGATAAGCACGATCCGCCCCGAAGGCCCGGTCGAAACCCTGCCGCATAACATTGAAGCGGAACAACAGCTTCTGGGCGCGATTCTGGTCAATAATGACATTTATGACCGCATTTCATCTTTGGTGAAGCACGATCATTTCTACGAACCCGTCCACCAGCGGATATTCGAGATTGCAAGCGCGCGGATTGCCAAGAATGCGCTCGCGTCCCCCGTGACGCTCAAAGCCTTCATGGAGGATGACGAGGGGCTCAAAGAACTGGGCGGCGCGGCTTACCTCGCGCGCTTGGCGGCGGCGGCGATTTCTGCCTATGCCGCGCGCGATTACGCGCAGATGATCTATGATCTGGCGGTGCGGCGCGACCTGATCCGGCTGGGTCAGGACATTGCCGCACAGGCGCAGAAAATGGACGTGGCGTCGGAACCGAAAGAGCAAATCGTCGAGGCCGAGCAACGCCTGTATAAGCTGGCCGAGCAGGGCGTGGCCGAGCGTGGGTTTCAGAGTTTCCTCAAGGCCGTGACCGATGCCGTGCAGATGGCCAATGCCGCCTATCAGCGCGACGGGGGGCTGGCGGGCATTTCGACCGGGTTGATTGATCTGGACAAGAAGTTGGGGGGCCTGCACCCGTCGGATTTGCTGATCTTGGCGGGGCGTCCGTCGATGGGGAAAACCTCGCTGGCGACGAATATCGCGTTCAACATTGCCAAGGCGTATCGGGTGGGCCGCAAGCCCGACGGGACCGAAGGCGCAATCGAGGGCGGCGCGGTGGGGTTCTTTTCCTTGGAAATGAGCGCCGAGCAATTGGCCGCGCGGATACTGTCCGAAGCTGCCGAAGTGCCATCCGAGCAAATCCGCCGCGGCGACATGAGTGAAGCAGAGTTCCGCCGATTTGTCGAGGCGGCAAAGGCGCTCGAATCCTGCCCGCTTTACATTGACGACACGCCCGCCCTGCCCATCTCCCAAGTCGCCGCCCGCGCCCGCCGCCTGAAACGCACGCATGGGCTGGACGTGCTGATGGTGGATTATTTGCAGCTTCTGCGTGGCACGTCGAAAGAAAGTCGGGTGCAAGAGGTGTCGGAGATCACCCAAGGGCTGAAAGCGATTGCGAAGGAGCTGAACATCCCCGTCATCGCGCTGTCGCAGCTTTCGCGGAACGTGGAATCGCGCGAAGATAAGCGGCCCCAATTGTCCGACCTGCGCGAATCCGGCTCGATCGAGCAGGATGCCGATGTGGTCATGTTCGTCTACCGCGACGAATATTACCGCGAGCGCGAAAAACCGGGCGAGGATGAACTGGACAAGATGGCCGCGTGGCAGGCCAAGATGGAACAGGTCCATGGCAAGGCAGAGGTCATTATCGGCAAGCAGCGCCACGGGCCGATTGGCACGGTGGAACTCAGCTTCGAGGGCCAATTCACCCGCTTCGGCAACCTTGTGAAAGCTTGGCAACAGGATAGCGACCGCTTCTGACGGGCCATGCTGCGCATAGGCAGCACTTTTGGCGCTCAGCCAATATGGTCCGGCAAATGCCCGATATCAGGCAGCACCAGATCGGCATGGGGCGCGAGCGTTGCTTCATCGGCAAGCCCCGTCAGAACACCAATGCAGACCATCCCCGCCGCGCGCCCTGCATGCAGGTCATGCGTGCTGTCGCCCACCATGGCCACACTTTGGGGCGGAAGGCCCGCGCGCACGGCGAAGCCCAGTAGCATATCGGGTGCGGGTTTGGGCGTGTAACCGCTGTCATAGCCCAACACATGGTCAAAGAACCCGGAAATCCCGGCGGCGCGCAAATGCTGGTGCGCCGAGGCTTCAGCGTCATTCGTGGCCACGCCCAGCACCAACCCCCGTGCGCGCAAACCTTCCAGCAACGGCGCAAGGGGAAGCGGCGGCACCATCTGCGCGTCGGCGGAACTGTCAATCAGGTAGCGCTCCAGCCCGGCCACGCGATGCGCGGGCACATGCGGGCGGATCAAGTCCGCACTTTCATCCAGCGTTCCGGCAATTACAGGCGAAGACGGGGCAAAAGCCCGTGCGGCGCGGTCGAACCGCAAGGCCCGCGCCAAAGCTTCGGCGCGGGCCTTGTCGCCTTCGGCGAGCGTGTCGATCACGCCGTCCATCCACCCAGCCCAGCTTGCGGCAAAGTCGAACAACGTGCCGTCCTTGTCGAACAACACCGCGCGCAACGGGGGCAATGGCATATTCAGAACACCATTGGCATGGCGCGGTTCAACTGGTCGATAGACGCCCGCATCTCTGGCGTGATCGCCACATCTACCCCGTTCAGCAAATGCGCCAATTGCTCTGACGTGGTAGCCCCCACGATGGGCAAGGTGGTGGCAGGCCGTGTCAGCGTCCAGTTGATGGCCATATGCACCGGGTCGATGCCGTGTTCATTGGCAATTGCCAGATAGCCCGAAACCGCTTCGAACACGCGGCCGGTAATGCGCCCGCCCAGATCGCCATTGCGCGAGCGGCGCGAATTGTCCGGCGTGACATTGCCCGCATATTTGCCAGTCAGCAGACCCGCCGCCAAAGGCGTATAGGCCAGAAGCGGGATATCCTCGTTCACGCACAGCTCTGCCATGTCCAGATCGAAATAGCGGCACAAAAGCGAATATTCGTTCTGCATGGTCAGAACGCGCGGCAAGCCCTCTTCTTCGGCCAAGCGCAGCCACATGGCGGTGCCCCAAGCTGTCTCGTTCGAGAGCGCGATGTGGCGAATCTTACCCGCCGCGACCAAGTCTGCCGCAACGCCAAGAATCTCGCGCATATGTGCGACCGTCTCGGCCCGGTTCTGGCCCGACGGGTCAAAATCCCAGCTTTTGCGGAAATGGTAGGACCCGCGATTGGGCCAATGCAGTTGGTAGATGTCAATGCACTCAATCTGCAACCGCGCGAGCGATGCATCGACCGCTGCGCGCATGCGGTCGGGCGAAATCGCAACCCCACCGGGCACGGCATTCGACCCGGCCCCGGTGATCTTGGTCGCCACGACCGCGCCCGCGGGTTTGCGGCTGGCCAGCCATCTGCCCACGATCTCTTCGGTGCGGCCCGCGGTTTCCAGCGTGACGGGGTTGACCGGATACATCTCTGCCGCATCCAGAAAATTGAGTCCCGCCTCCCATGCCATATCGAGTTGGCGATGCGCGTCGGCCTCGTCGGTCTGGCTGCCATAGGTCATGGTGCCAAGGCAAATTTCCGAAACCATCAGATCGCTGCGTCCCAGTTTCACTTTGCGCATCAAGGGCATCCTTCTTGTGTGTCGTGCTTGCGGCGCAACTTAGCCTCTGCACCGTCAAGTTAAACCGTTTTCTTGCTTTCAACGGCAGGTCGCGCCATATTGGAACAATATGTGAACATATGGCAAGCCATGCGGAACGACCCAAGCTTTACACTGGACCAGACACTCACGCTTGCCGCGGGGCGCGCGCATGAGATATGCGGCCCGGCCCGGCGCGTGCTGGCTGCGTGGGTTATGAATTGGGGCGCGCCGGTGCTCTGGCTGCGGCTGTCGCACAATCCCGACCGTTTCTGCCCGCAAGGGCTGGCGGACTGGGCGGCACCGGGCGGGGTGATCTGGGCGGAAAACCCGCGCCCGTCCGAAGTGCTGGCTTGCGCCGAGGATGGCTTGCGCAGCGGGGCTTGCGCCTTGGTGGTGGTGGATCTGGCTGAGCCGGTGGCGATGACGCCCCTGCGCCGCCTGCATCTGGCCGCAGAGATGGGGCTGGCGCGGCGGCGCGCGCGCAGCCCCAATGCCAGTTTGCGTGCGCTGGTGCTGACACCGGGGGATGGCGGCACACCGGGGGTGGAAAGCCGCTGGCATATGGCGCCTTGCCCCGCACGCGGTATGCCGCCCGCCGACCCGGTGGGCGCGGCATGGCGGCTGACACGAACCCGTGCGCGCATGGCCCCGCCCGCATCATGGGATGTGCAGGCCCAAGATGGGCGGCTGTGGCTGGAAGGCGCGCCGGACCCGGCCACATCGGTCAGCGCGTGATGGTTATCGGGCGCGGATGCATCACAAGCAGGTTCGGTCTTCCGCCGCAAAGGCCGCACTGCTCGAAGCGACAGGCTTTACTGCTCGAAGCGACAGGCTTTCAGGTCATGGGCTGTCGACCCCATTAACGCCTGAACACCATAACGTCTGCTTCCGTCACGATCACATCAAGCTTTTCATCGGTCGGTTCCGTCGGCACCTTGGGTTGTTCCTGTGCGCTATAGGCAAGGCCAATCGCCAGCACATGGCCCACCGCGCGAAGCTGCGCAAGCGTCCGGTCATAAAACCCGCCGCCATAGCCCAGTCGGTAGCCGCGCGCGTCAAAGGCCAGCAAAGGCACGATCAGGATAAGCGGCACAAGCGGGTCTGCCTGTTCCGGGACCAAGGCCCCGAAACGGCCCGGCACCATGGGGGTATCGGGGGTCCAGCGGTGAAAGACCAGCGGGCTGTGCAGCGCCGGGATGACGGGCACACAGACCGGGCCGGGATGGGCGCACATGGCGGCGCGCGGGTCGATTTCGCTGCGCATGGGCATGTAGCCGGCCAATACGCGCGTGGCCAAACTGTCCGCGAAGCGTGCGCGCAGATACTCGCCAAGCGCGTCACAGGCGGCGCGGGCCGCTGCCTCGCCCTTTTGGGCATGCACCTCGGCGCGGCGGGCCGTGGCCATAGCGCGGCTGGCTGATTTATTATCGGTCATCTTGCCCCCAGCATCTGCGCGTCCTTGCTCCGCGCGGCACCTAGCTGCCATGACCGGCGCACAGCGTCAAACTGGGGTGCGACCTAAGACCGTCTGGCGACGACACAAGCACACTCGCTGCGAAACCCGGCCAAACGCCACAAGGCGCGCCACAGCGCGTTAATCTGCTTGTGACGGATTGGGAAGCGCTACGAACCGCCTGCTGACAAGACTGCCAAGCACAGCCGACACCAGACACCCTGTGCTGCCTGCAAAGCTATATGCCGCCAGCGCTTGGGGGAAAGCAGCATCCATACCCATGGACACCAAAAGCCCTAAAGCCCCGCAGAGCATACCGAAAAGAACGTGCCAAACGATCATCATGCTGCCTACTCGATTGTTTGTTTTTCAACCATACTAGCAAGGAATAACCAAAAAGTTAATCACCTTGGCATGGGGGCATAAACTAGCGGCGCAGCGCTTCGAATTCTGTGTTCAGGCCGCGCACAAAGTCGTTCAGGCCCGGCTGGCGGTCGCGGCGCAGGCGTTCACCTTCGATGATGGTGCGCAAGCGCATCTCAGTTACGTCCAAATCTTCGTTGACCAGAACATAATCATATTCCGCCCAATGGCTTATCTCGTCGCGGGATTTGCGCATCCGGCCCTCTATCACCTCGGCGCTATCTTGCCCGCGTGTGCGCAAGCGGCGCTCCAGTTCCGTGATCGAAGGCGGCAGGATGAAGATGGACACAACGTCTTTACCAAGGCTGGAATTGCGCACCTGCTGCCCGCCCTGCCAGTCTATATCAAAGAGCGTGTCGCGCCCTGCTTCCATCGCCGCGACCACCGGCCCTTTGGGCGAGCCGTAGAAATTGCCGAACACCTCGGCATGTTCCAGCATGTCGCCCGCCGCGATCATGGCAGCGAAGTCCTCGTGGCTGCGGAAGTAATATTCACGCCCGTCCACCTCTCCGAGGCGCGGTGCGCGCGTGGTGGCCGATACGGAAAAGCGCAACGTCTGATCCCATGCCATCAGCCGCTTGGCCAAGGTCGATTTGCCTGCGCCCGAAGGTGAGGACAAGATGATGAGAAGCCCGCGTCGGGTCATGCCGCTACTCCAGATTCTGCACTTGCTCGCGCATTTGGTCGATCACGCTTTTCAACTCCAGCCCGATGCGCGTCAACTCTATATGCTGCGCCTTGGAGCATAAGGTATTGGCCTCTCGGTTGAATTCCTGCGTCAGAAAATCCAGGCGGCGGCCCACCGCCCCGCTTTCGGCCAAGAGCGCATGCGCGGCTGCGCAATGGGCGTCCAGACGGTCCAATTCTTCTGCCAGATCAGCCTTGACCGCTTGCAGCGCTAATTCCTGTTCCAGCCGCGCCGGGTCTACCGAAGCGCCTTCGCCAAACTGGGCCAGAATGCTTTGATACAAAGCGCGCATCGCGTCTGCGCGCGCGGGAACTTGCGCGCGGGCTTGGGCAACAAGCTGCGCAATCTGGTCAATCTGGCCCGACAAAATGGCCTGCAGCGCGCGCCCTTCGGCGTGCCGCGCGGCATTGAACGCGGCGAGAAGGCTGTCGATATCCGCAAGCAGGTATTTGCCCAAATCTGCCGTGTCGATTGTGGCGGTATCTGGGCCATCCGCGCTAAACCCACGCCATGACAAAACCTCTAGCGAGGTGGGCGCGCGCAGGTCCAGCCCTTTAGATGCGGCCTGCGCCTGTAGCTGGGCAAGGGTCTGGAACAGGTCATGCAGGGCGCGCTCGTCAATTGCCGCGCGCCCCTCTGGCCGCGCCGGACGCAGGCGCAAGGACAGAGCCACATTGCCGCGCGCGACCTTGGCGGCAAGCTTGTCCCGCAAGGGCTTTTCCAGAAATCCATAGCCCTCGGGCAAGCGCAAACGCAGGTCCAGACCGCGCCCATTGACCGCGCGCAGTTCCCACTCCCAGACCATGCGCAGGCCCGACACGTCCCACTCTCCCTGTTGGCTGGCATATCCGGTCATGGAATGAAGCATGCGCTTCCCCCTGTAGGTGGTTGAGCGGGTTAACCATTTGCCCAGAATGTGGCAGAAATCTGGCGAAATCTGGTCTATTAAGGTCGTGTTAACGGAGCTTGCCTAAAGATGAAAGATGGCGCGGCTCTGACATTTATCCCACGGGCCCCAGCGCCCCATTGCGCGAGTGAGATGAGCCAGATGAGTGACATGACCAACATTCCCCACCCCGATGCGCCGCATGAGTATCCGCTGGTGGCCAAGGTCTGCGCGCATTGGGCCAGCTTGCGCACACGCCATGCCTTGCCAGCGCGCGCTGCGCTTGACCCGTCTGAACTGGCCGATGCGCTGCCGCATGTGTTTCTGGCCGAATTCGTCACACCGCGCGTGGCCCGCATTCGCCTATGCGGCCACAAGGTGGAAGAGGTGATGGGCATGGACCTGCGCGGCATGCCGCTGACCACGCTCTTTGGCCCGAATGCCCGTGAGGACATCACGTCGGCACTTGAAATTGTGGGTCATGGCGCGCGCGCAACGCTGGTCTTGCAGGCAGAACGTGGCTTTGGCCAGCCCGAGATGTGCGCGCAACTGGCGCTAATGCCGCTATGTGACGCGAATGGGCGGATAAGCCATGTTGTGGGCGTGCTGGAGCGCCATGGCCAGATTGGCCGCCGCCCGCGCCGCTTTGCAACCGCCAAGCCCGCGCCTGTTGCGACAGAAGCCAGGCCTATGCTGCGCGTTATCAGCGGTGGCAAGGTCTAACGAAACAGGGCCGAAGCACGCGATGCTTCGGCCCAGATTGTTCATATCAAGGCGGATCAGATCGCCGCTGCCAGTTTCTCACGCCGCCCGACCAGTTCTTCCGCCACCAAGAAGGCCAGTTCCAGCGATTGGCTGGCATTCAGGCGCGGATCGCAGGCGGTGTGGTAGCGCTTGGACAGGTCTTCGTCGCTGACCGCATGCAGACCGCCGGTGCATTCGGTCACGTCCTTGCCGGTCATTTCGAAATGCACGCCGCCGGGGATGGTGCCTTCGGCATTGTGCACGGCGAAAAATTCGCGCACTTCGCGCAGGATGGATTCGAAAGGTCGCGTCTTGTAACCGGTCGAGGATTTGATGACATTTCCGTGCATCGGGTCGCAGGTCCAAAGCACATTCGCGCCTTCTT
>CAYNWX010000178.1:0-12251 GCA_964401005.1 uncultured Natronohydrobacter sp. | reverse complement strand
TTCGAGAAATGGGATCTGGATTTCGCCATCGTCGGCGAGACGATTGCCGAAGACCGCTTCCTGATCCTGCATGGAAATGACGTGGTGGCGGATTTGCCGCTGTCGAAACTGTCTTCCAGCGCGCCCGAATACGACCGCCCTTGGGTCGAGACCCCAAAGGCGGACGACTTGCCCGAAGTCCCGACCATTGCCCCGATCGACGGGCTGCGCGCCCTGATTGGATCGCCCAGCTATGCGCACAAGGCATGGGTATGGGAGCAGTATGACAGCCAGGTCATGGGCGACACGGTCCGCACCCCCGGTCTTGGTGCGGGCGTGGTGCGCGTGCATGGCACGACCAAGGCCTTGGCCTTTACCAGCGACGTTACACCGCGCTATGTGCGCGCCAACCCGTTCGAGGGCGGCAAACAAGCCGTGGCGGAAGCCTACCGCAACCTGAGCGCCGTTGGGGCTGTGCCCTTGGCCACGACCGACAACCTGAATTTCGGCAACCCCGAAAAGCCCGAAATCATGGGCCAGTTCGTGGGTGCGATTCAGGGCATCGGCGCGGCTTGCACAGCGTTGGACATGCCCATCGTGTCGGGCAATGTCAGCCTGTATAATGAAACTGACGGCAAACCCATCTTGCCCACGCCCACCATAGGCGCGGTCGGGTTGATAGCCGACATCGCACAAATCATCGCGGGCCTGCCTTCAGAAGGCGATCTGGCGCTTGTGATCGGCGAGACCAAGGGCCATTTGGGTCAATCCGCCCTACTGGCCGAAGCCATGGGCCTAGAGGCAGGCGATGCGCCCTATGTCGATCTGGATGCAGAGCGCCGCAATGGTGATTTCCTGCGCGCGAACCCTATGCTTGTCACGGCGGCCACGGACCTCTCGGATGGCGGGCTGGCACTGGCTGCGTTAGAGATGGCGGAAGCGGCCTGCATGGGCGTGACGCTCGACAGTGGCGATATTGGCCAGCTATTTGGCGAAGATCAGGCGCGCTACCTTGTGGCCGCAAGCTTTGATCAGGCAGAGGCGCTGATGGTCGCCGCGGGCCAAGCCGGCGTCAGCATTGCCGTTGTGGGCCGTTTCGGCGGCGACACAGTCAGCTTGGGCGGCGACAGCGTCGCCTTGGCGGATCTGTCCGCGCTGTATCGCGGCAGTTTCGCCAAAGCCATCGGCGCGGCTTGATTCACGAAAACGCGGGGATTACCTATCCTTCAAGACCACACAGGGACCAAAAGCATGGCCATTTCCGCCGAAGAACTAGAAACGCTTCTGAAAGAGAGCTTTCCCAAGGGCAAGGTCACGATCACCGACCTTGCGGGGGACGGCAATCATTACGCCGCAGAAGTGATTGACGAAAGCTTTCGCGGCTTGAACCGCGTGCAGCAGCAACGTGCGGTCTATGCCGCGCTGAAAGGCAAAATGGATGGTAGCCATGGCGAATTGCATGCGCTGGCCCTAACCACCAAAGCCCCCGATTGAACCGCGCCCCCACTGAACCGAAAGAGGATTGCCATGAGCGCCCAAGACACGATCAAGAAAACCGTCACCGACAATGACGTGGTGCTGTTCATGAAAGGCACCAAAACCATGCCGCAATGTGGCTTTTCCAGCCGCGTGGCGGGGGTGCTGAACTTCATGGGCGTCGAATATGCCGATGTGAACGTTCTGGCAGATGAAGACATTCGCGCGGCCATCAAGGACTATTCCGACTGGCCCACGATCCCGCAGCTTTACGTCAAAGGCGAGTTTGTCGGCGGCTGCGATATCGTGACCGAGATGACCTTGTCGGGCGAGCTGGACCAGTTGTTCGCAGATAAGGGCGTGACCTTCGACAAGGACGCTGCCGAGAAGATCCGCGAAGCCAACGCCTAAGCGCGGGGCGGGTCTACCGACCCGTCCACGGACGCCGACCTTCGGTGTCGCGCAGGTCCCGCCGCGCGACACCCTTCTTCGTGGCGTAATATGCGACAGACCCGATGCCGCGCAGCACATTCGGCGACAGCAGGGTGCAAGGCCCTTCAATAGGCACCTCCGGGTCTGTGTTTGTCACGATCACCCGGTCCGGCAGGCAAAGCGTGTCTAGGTCTTGCAGGCCGCGCTTACCCGACAGGTGCACCACGTCCAATCCGTGACCACGCAAGTGAACGACCGCGTCACTTGGCCCATGCGCCCCGCGCATTTGCGCTTGTTCCTGACTGGCCAAATCGCCATCCGCCTGTAGCCAGCTTTCAGCGGCAAAGGCGCCAGACCGGGCGCGGCTTACAATGCGGCCTTCGGGGCCAAGCAAACCAACAACCGCGCCATCTTCTGCAATCAGAAGAATCGGGCGTTCCGTCAGCGCCCAGCCCAACGTGGCAAGCGCCACAATAGGCACACCCAGCCACCGCGCGGGCGCAGCCCATAGGATCAGCCACAAACTGCCCAGCGCCATCACCGGCAGCACCCAGCGCGGTGGCTGGACAATGCCCGTCATGTTGCCCTCCAGCCCGGCCACGACGGCGGCGACCCAAAGGATCCAGTCAATGGCCGCGGCCATGATCGCAAGCGGTGCGCTTTCCAGCCCGACTGGAGCCAAGAGCGCCGCCACCACACCCGCAGGCATGATGACCAGCCCCATCAACGGCACCGCCAACAAATTGGCCAACAGCCCGTATTCCACCACCCGGTTGAAGCTGGCCGCCGCAATCGGGGCTGTGGCCACGCCCGCGACCACGGAACACAAGATGATCGACACGGCAGGCATGGCCCAACGCGGCACGGTTTCGCGCCATGTGCCGTCATCGTTCAGCGCGCGGAAGACCGCAACCAACGCCACAGTGGCCGCAAAGCTCATTTGGAACCCCGCCTGAACCAATGCTTCTGGACGCAGGATCAGAACGATCACAGCAGCAAGCGCCACGCTGCGCAGCGAGATGGCCCTGCGGTCCACCAGCACCGCCAGAAACATGACCGCAACCATGATAAAGGCGCGCTGCGTGGCGACATTGGCCCCCGACAATGCCAAATAGAACGCCCCCGCCGCCAGCGCCCCTACCGCTGCAATCTTGCGCGTAGGCACACGCAGCGCCACACGCGGCCATAGCGCCATAACAAAGCGCAGCGCGGCAAAGACGAAGCCCGTCAGCAACCCCATATGCAAGCCCGATATGGCCAGCAAATGCGCAAGGTTGGAATTACGCAGGTCTTCCAGATGGGCCACATCCACGCCAGAACGGTCCCCGGTCAGGATAGCGGCGGCAAAACCGCCCGCCGCGCCCGGCATCCGCTCTTGTAGGGCTAGGGAAAGGCGCATGCGCAGCACGCCCATTGGGGCTCCGCCCTCTTCCTGCAAGGCCAGCACGGGAACGCGCGTATAGCCCACCGCGCCCAATCGCTCGAACCACGCATGACGACGAAAATCGAAGCCGCCGGGTTCGGAAGGCTTTGGCGGCGGCGACAGGTGGCCAGTGGTCATAACCCGCAAACCGGGGTGCGGCGCAATAAAGCCCTGCTGTCCATGCAAGGACAGCCGCACCCGCGCAGGTGTGCGGGCGGGCGACAGGCCAGCAAGGCGTGGGCGATCCAAGGTTAGCCGCAAATGCCCGTTCGCAGAGCGGTCAACCTTGATAATGCGCCCCTCGATCGCGCCGTAGAAGCGGTAGTCCAGCACAGGCGCGGCGACCATTTGCGTGCGCAAACCCGCCAAGGCAGCACCGAGACCTACCAGAAGGCAGGCCAGCGTCAGAGGGCGCAAGTTCACTGGAAGCGCGAAGGCCACGAGCGCAGCGCAGGCCATAGCAGCCATCAGCACGGCCCACTCAACCCGCCCCGGTTCAACAGGCAGCAGGAAATAGACCCCAATGCCAATACCAAGGAAAACCGGCACGAACAGGAACAGCCGCCCGCGCTGCGCGGCCAACGCCTGCGCGACCCGGCCCTCGCCCCAGCCGGATGCACCCTGTTCATAGCTGGTAACAGCCACCCTTGCCCTACCCCTTGCGCTTGCCTAGAACCCTGAACAAGCATGCCGCTCAGATGGTTACCAAAAGGTTAAGCCCCCATGTCCGATAAGCCTGTCGTCACCCGTTTCGCGCCCTCGCCCACCGGGTATCTGCATATCGGGGGCGCGCGGACGGCTTTATTCAACTGGCTTTATGCGCGCGGACGGGGGGGCAAATTCCTGCTGCGGATTGAAGATACCGACCGCGAACGCTCGACCCCGGAGGCCACAGTGGCCATTCTGAAGGGCCTTACATGGCTGGGGCTGGATTGGGATGGCGAACCGATCAGCCAATTCGCCCGCGCCGACCGGCATGCCGAAGTCGCGCATCAGATGTTGGCCGACGGCACCGCCTACAAGTGTTTCGCCACGCAAGACGAGATTGAGGCCTTCCGCGAGACGGCGCGCGCTGAAGGGCGTTCGACCCTCTACCGCTCGCCGTGGCGCGATGCAGATGCCGCCACCCACCCGGCTGCGCCCTATGTCGTGCGCGTGAAAGCGCCCTTGGAGGGCGAGACGATCATCCTCGACCAAGTGCAAGGCGATGTGCACATTCGCAATGACCAGCTCGATGACATGGTGCTGCTGCGTTCTGACGGCACGCCCACCTATATGCTGGCCGTGGTGGTCGATGACCATGACATGGGCATTACCCACGTCATTCGCGGCGATGACCACCTGAACAACGCCGCGCGGCAGATGCTGGTCTACACCGCGATGGGGTGGGACGTGCCAATCTGGGCGCATATCCCGCTTATTCATGGCCCCGATGGCAAGAAGCTGTCCAAGCGCCACGGCGCGCTGGGGGTCGAGGAATACCAGCTTATGGGGTATCCGGCAGCGGCGATGCGTAACTACCTTGCCCGGCTGGGCTGGAGCCACGGCGATGACGAATTCTTCACCGATTCGCAGGCGCAAGACTGGTTCGACCTTGGGGGAATCGGCAAATCTCCCGCGCGGCTGGACTTCAAGAAACTGGACCATTTGACCGCGCAACACATGAGCGACGCGGACAATGCTGCACTGCTGCATGAATTAGAGGCATACCGCGCCGCAAAAGGCGAAGACGCCTTGCCCAAGACGCGCGCAGCGCTGCTGCTTCAGGCCATGCCCATTGTCAAAGACAAGGCAAAGGGTTTCGATCAACTGCTTGAAAAAGCAAGGTTTGTCTTGGTCAGCCGTCCGTTGGACCTGGATGAAAAATCTGCCAAGGCACTTGACGATGTATCCCGCGGTATACTGAGAGAATTGACGCCGCGCTTGCAAACTGCTACGTGGAGCCGGACAGAATTAGAGGAATGTGTAAGCGCGCTGGCGCAAGAACATGGCCTAGGTCTTGGCAAGCTGGCGCAACCTTTGCGCGCTGCCCTCGCCGGTCGTATGGCCAGTCCCAGCGTGTTCGACATGATGCTTGTCCTTGGACGTGACGAATCACTCGCGCGCATCAAGGATGCCACTGAATAATCCGGTGCAGGCGCACCGTGATCGTAGCCCATCTGCCCGGCGACTTTGCCGGCAGGCAGACATGAAGGAAGCGAAATGGCAGACACAGACTCGGCAAAGCTGACAATCGGCGACAAGGTTATCGACCTGCCAATCATGAAGCCTTCGGTTGGGCCGGATGTGATCGACATCCGCAAGCTTTATGCGAACGGCGACGTATTTACCTACGATCCGGGTTTCACTTCGACCGCATCTTGCTCCTCGACCATCACCTATATTGACGGCGACAAGGGCGAACTTCTATATCGTGGATACCCGATCGAAGAACTGGCCGACAAATCACATTTCCTCGAATGCTGCTACCTGCTGCTGTATGGCGAATTGCCAAGCGCAGGCGAGTTGGAAGACTTTGAGGCCCGCGTCACCCGTCACACCATGCTGCACGAACAGATGCAGTATTTCTTCCGAGGCTTCCGCCGCGATGCGCACCCGATGGCGATCATGGTCGGTGTGGTCGGCGCGATGTCGGCATTCTACCACGACTCGACCGATATCAACGATCCGTGGCAGCGCGAAGTGGCATCTATTCGTATGATTGCGAAAATGCCGACGATTGCGGCTTGGGCCTTCAAGTATTCCATCGGACAACCCTTCGTCTATCCGAAGAACAGCCTCGATTATTCGGGCAATTTTTTGCACATGTGTTTCTCGGTCCCCGCAGAGGATTATGTTGTGGATCCGATCCTGAGCCGCGCGATGGACCGGATCATGATGCTGCATGCGGATCACGAGCAAAACGCGTCCACTTCGACGGTGCGTCTGGCCTCGTCTTCAGGTGCAAACCCGTTCGCGTCGATTGCCGCTGGCATCGCCTGCCTATGGGGTCCGGCGCATGGCGGTGCGAACCAAGCCTGCTTGGAAATGTTGCAAGAAATCGGGACGGTGGACCGCATTCCCGAATACATCGCTCGCGCCAAGGATAAAGACGATCCCTTCCGCCTAATGGGCTTTGGCCACCGTGTGTATAAGAACTTCGACCCACGCGCGAAGGTGATGAAGCAATCTGCGGACGAGGTTCTGGGACTACTGGGGATAGAGAACAACGAAACCCTAAAGGTCGCCAAGGAACTTGAGAAGATCGCGCTCGAAGATCCGTATTTCGTGGACAAGAAGCTTTATCCGAATGTCGATTTCTATTCGGGCATCATTCTGGAAGCGATGGGTTTTCCGACCTCGATGTTCACGCCGATATTCGCGCTTTCGCGCACAGTGGGCTGGATTTCGCAATGGAAAGAGATGATCGCCGATCCAGAACAGAAGATCGGTCGCCCGCGACAGCGTTACATGGGCGCACCGCGCCGCGAATACATTGAGATCGAAGACCGCTAAGGTCTGACAAACGCCGCCCTTCGGGGCGGCGTTTTGGCTTGGCATCTGCCCTTGGCCTGTTATCTGTGGCGCATGATCATCATCGTCCTTGCCCTAGCCACCCTCGCTTTCCTGCTCTCGCCAGCGCTTACAGAGCCGTTCATGGGCTACGCGCCCGGCAGCTTCCCGGTGGAACAGGTTGACCCACCCGTGCAGCCCGCGGGCTATGCCTTTGCCATTTGGGGCGTGATCTATATCTGGCTGGGCGTGATGGCAGCCTTCGGCCTCTGGAAGCGGCGCGACGCAGCCGCATGGGCGCGGGTCGCCTGGCCATTGACGCTCAGCCTTGGGCCGGGTGCGGCGTGGCTGTGGGTGGCAGGCTTCGCGCCGATCACGGCAACACTGCTGATCTTCTGGATGATGGGCTTTGCCATATTGGCATTGTTGCGCGCACCTGCAACCGACCGCTGGTGGCTGCAAGCGCCCGTGGCCCTGTATGCAGGTTGGCTGACGGCGGCTGCGCATGTCTCTCTGGGCGTGGTGTTGGGCGGCTATGGCTGGCTTGGCGCCACCGGCGCGGCGGTGCTGTGTATTCTTATGGCGCTTGGCGTGGCGCTGGCGGTGCTCTGGCGGCGTCCAAGCGCACCGGAATATGGTGTAGCAGTTGGCTGGGCGTTGATCGGTATTGCCGTGGACAATTCGGGCGAGAATACCACCGTTCTGACGCTTGCGCTGGTGGGGTTGGCCTTGGTTGCCGGTATGGCCGCGCGCGGGGTATGGAAGGACCGTGCCCATGCCGCTTGATCCGCTGATCTTTGCCCCCGATGGTTCGGTCGCGCGCCTGCGCGCGATCATGGCAGCACTCCGCGACCCGGAAACGGGCTGCCCGTGGGATATAGAGCAGGATTTCGCCAGCATAGCCCCCTACACGATCGAAGAGGCCTACGAGGTCGCGGATGCGATCGAGAAAGCCGACTGGCCCGCCTTGCAAGGCGAATTGGGCGATCTGCTGTTGCAGGTGGTCTATCATGCCCAGATGGCGGAAGAGGCCGGGCATTTTTCCTTCGCCGATGTCGCCCGGTCGATCAGCGACAAGATGGTCGCGCGTCATCCGCATGTGTTCGGAGGTGAAAGCCGCGAGAAATCAGCCGAGCAACAGGTGCAGGACTGGGAAAAAGTGAAAGCCGCCGAGCGCGCCGCCCGCGCGCAGGGCGGTGTGCTGGATGATGTGGCGCTTGGCCTGCCCGCGCTGATGCGTGCGGTGAAACTGCAAAAGCGCGCGGCACGGGTGGGCTTCGACTGGCCCAATATCGCCATGGTTCTGGACAAGATCGCCGAAGAAAGCGCCGAGTTGGTCGAGGCGCGCGACACGCTCACTCAAGCGCAAGTGACCGAGGAGATGGGCGATCTGCTGTTCGTGATGGCCAATCTGGCGCGACATTTGAATGTCGATCCCGAAGAAGCCCTGCGCGCCGCCAATGCCAAGTTCACCCGCCGCTTTCGCGCGATTGAAGCGGCGCTTGCGGCTGAAAACCGTCGGCCAGAGGACAGCGATCTGGCCGAGATGGATGCACACTGGAACGCGGCAAAGACAGCGGAGAAGGACAATGCATCTGGATGACAGCGCGCTGACGCAAGACGGGCTGCCCGCCCAAGGGCATGGGCGAATTCTGCTGTTGGCCTGCGGGGCGCTGGCGCGGGAAATCCTCGCACTGAAGGCCGCGAATGGCTGGGGCCATATGGACCTGCATTGTCTGCCCGCCAATCTGCACCTGTGGCCCGACCGCATTCCCGACGCCGTAGAGCACGCCGTGCGCGCCTATCAAGCACGCTACACGCGCATTTTTGTCGTCTATGCCGATTGCGGCACCGGCGGGCTATTGCAAGCGCGCTGCGATGACTTGGGCGTCGAGATGGTGGCAGGTCCGCATTGTTATGCGTTTTTTGAAGGGATTGAGGCCTTCGCAGCCAAGGCCGAAGATGAGATCACAGCATTCTATCTGACTGATTTCCTCGTCCGCCAGTTCGATGCCTTCGTCTGGCAACCCATGGGGTTTGATCGCCACCCGGAACTTATTCATATGATGTTCGGCAATTACACCAAGCTGATCTATCAAGCCCAGACGGACGACCCGGCGCTGGATCTGAAAGCACAAGACTGCGCGGCGCGGTTGGGGCTGGCGTATGAGCGGCGCTTCACCGGGTATGGTGACTTGGCGCGGGCGCTGGCGGCGCAGGCGTAACGGCATTTACTCCTACAGTAGCTTTGAGGGGCTTCGCCCCATGCGAGCAGATTTAAGGGGCTTCGCCCCTGTGGGGCCTGCCGGCCCCATTCACCCCAGGATATTTAAGCAAGGATGAATTTAACCCCGTTTGCGACGGCCAGATCTTTTGGCCGTGGTGTGTAGCCCTGCGCGCAAAAGCGCTGTCATCGGGTGGTCAGGATTTTTCGCTTCGTGCAGGGCCAATTGTTCGGTTAGCGCCGTTTTCTGGTCTAGCCCGTCGGGCAGGCTAAGCGCCCAGTCGATCAGGATGGAGCGGCATTCAGCATCAGAAATACCATCAATCCGGTAGCTTTCACGGATCAGGCCCTTGGGGTCGGTCATATTGTTGGGTCCACTTGTCCTAGCAGGGCGTCAAATTGGGCCGCGGCCAGCGCGCTGCGGCTGCTCAAGAGGTCTGTCAAGTCGTCAACCGTCGCGACCCCGGCCGCGCGCAGGATCAGAGCTTGCCCGGTTTCGCCAAGCGCTGCGAGATCGGGGATCGTATCGGCCAACAACCGCCCTGTTGCCTGCATATTCCAGCACAGACGATAGGCATCGAGGAAGGTGTCATGCGTGGCCTTGTCGATGATCCCGGCGCGCTGCCCCGCCTGAAACTGCGCTTCGACCCGGCGGGCGTGATGGCCCGCCGCCAAGGCGCAAAATTCTGCCGCCAGTTCAAGATCCATCAGCCGACCCGGACCGGATTTCGCATCCCACAAACCATGGGCCGGTTTGGCCTGTGCAAGACGCGCGCGCATATCGGCAACATCGGCCCGGATGCTGGCACCTTGAGACTTTTCCGCCAGAACACGGCGGCGCACATCTTCGACAGCATCGGCCAGATCGGGGCTGCCTGCCACGTAGCGCGCGCGAGTCAGCGCCAGATGCTCCCATGTCCAAGCTTCGGTCTGCTGGTAATCCTCGAACGCGGCCAAGCTGGTGGCAACCGGCCCTTGGCGGCCCGAGGGGCGCAGACGCATGTCCACCTCATACAAGCGCCCTTCAGCGGTCGGGGCGCTGATCGCGGTCAGGAAGGCTTTGGTCAAGCGCGCATAGTAGCTGCGCGCATCCAGCGGGCGGCGGCCATCGGATTGCACGTCAGGATCGGCATCATAGATCACGATCAGATCGAGGTCTGATGCCGCATTCAGCCGCCCCGCCCCAAGCGAGCCCATGCCCAACACCACCGCACCGCGACCGGCAACATGCCCGTGCTTGCCCGCGAAATCAGCCTGAACCACGGGCCAGAGCGCACCCAGAACAGCCTCTGCCAGCGACGCATATTCGCTTCCGGCCTCGAACGCGTCGATAAGCCCGCGCAGATGGTGCACACCCACCCGGAAATGCCATTCGCGCGCCCAGACCCGCGCCGCATCTAGCTGGCGCTCGTAATCGTCTGTTTCGGTCAAACGAGCGGCCAGATCGGCGCGCAGGGCTGCCGTGCCCGGCCATAGGGCGAAGAAATCACCTCCGATGACGGCATCGAACACCGCCGCGTTGCGCGACAGATAGGCGGCAAGGCGCGGCGCGGTTGTGCAAATATCGACAATCAGGTCAATAAGTTGGGGGTTGGCATCAAACAGGGAAAAGACCTGCACACCGGCAGGCAGCCCGCTTAGGAAGCGGTCGAATTGCACCAGCGCCGCCTCTGGGTCGTTGGCCTTGTAAAGCTGGGTCAGCAATTTGGGCCGCATGCGCTGGAAAATGTGCTTGGCGCGGTCAGAACGCAGCGCGGGGTAAGCGGGCCAACCCGCCACGATGTTTTGCGCATGCTCGGACAGGTCGGGTTCCTCCAATGCGCTGGTATCGGGCGCAAAGAAACCTTCCGTCAGGCCAGAGACCGCTTGCAGACGCGCCATCAGCCGATTGCGGAAAGCCTTGGTGTCCGACATACCGCAGAACCGCGCGATGCGGTCCATTTCTTCTGGCCGGGTGGGCAGGGTCTGGGTCTGGGCATCTTGCACCATTTGCAGACGGTGTTCGATCTCTCGGTGCTCAGTGTAATGGTCGGAAAGTTGCGCGGCCACGTCTTGTGGAATCCAACCCTTGTTTGCCAAGGCGGCCAACCCGTCGACCGTGCGCGAACTGCGCAGGTCGGGGTCGCGCCCGCCGGCAATCAGTTGGCGGGTCTGGGTGAAGAACTCGATCTCGCGGATGCCGCCTTGGCCCAGTTTCAGGTTGTGCCCTTCTAACGCCAAGGCACCGCCCAGCCCTTTGTGCGACTTGATGCGCAGGCGCATGTCATGGGCGTCTTGGATGGCGGCGAAATCCAGGTGCTTGCGCCAGACGAAAGGGCGCAACCGGTCCAAGAACCGCGCGCCTGCCGACAGATCACCTGCGCAGGGACGCGCCTTTATGTAGGCCGCGCGTTCCCATGTGCGGCCAAGACTTTCATAATACCGCTCTGCCGCATCCATGGACAGGCACACGGGCGTTACCGATGGGTCGGGCCGCAGGCGCAGATCGGTGCGGAACACATAGCCCTGATCGGTAATATCGGACAGCAAACCGCACATTTTGCGCGTCACGCGGATGAAGGCGGCACGGGCTTCGTGATACTCGTCGGGCGCGAAGGCGTCTTCGTCGAACAGACAGATCAGGTCGATATCTGATGAGTAGTTCAATTCTCGCGCGCCCATCTTGCCCATGGCCAGAACCACCATGCCCGCGCCGGTGGCGGCGTCATCCTCTGTCTTGGCAGGCAATTTGCGGCGGCGGATTTCTTCGGCCACCAGCGCAGTCAAGGCGGTATGAGTGGCGCAATCGGCCAGATCGGTCAGCGCGCCGGTGACTTGGTCCAGCGACCAGACACCGCCAAGATCGGCCAGCGCCGCCATCAACGCGACACGGCGCTTTGCCCGACGTAACCGAACCAACAGGTCGGGTAGCGCAACGTCATGCAACCCATCTAATTCGGCGCGGCATGCCGCATCTGGCCCGAGGGACAGCGCGCTTTCCAGCCAGTCTTGCTCACGCAGCATAAGCGATTTCAGATAGGGGCTGCATCCGGCAGTCCCGCCCAACAGGTCGGCAATCTCGTTTGGCTGGTCAGAAAACAGCGCGCGCAGCTCACGACCCGATTCGAGATCGAAAGCAAGAGGCAGGCGCGTGATCGGACCGAATGACATAGGCAGACCATGGCGCGCAGGGTGCGGAACGTCAATTCGCTCTGGCAATATGGAAAACCCTGCGCCCAAGCGCGG
>CAYNWX010000177.1:0-2674 GCA_964401005.1 uncultured Natronohydrobacter sp. | reverse complement strand
TGGATTGCGCGAAGCCTTCGTCGAATGTGGCAATCTTCAGCCAGCGCCAAAAGATCACCACCAGCGCCGCGATCAGCGCGCAGGCCAGCGCCATGCTTGGTAGTTCCGGGGGCAGGGTCGCCAGTGCCGCCGGGTCGGTCAGGGATTCCCATCCAGAGGCGCGCAGCCAGATCAACTGCTCCAGATTGCCCATCAGGGCATGTTCCACATCCAGATGCACACCGGAACTGCCGGATTGTTCCAGCAAAAGCACGCCTGCCGCGAACATAGTGGTGAATACCACGCCCATCGCCGCACCCGGTTCAACCCGGCCAAATCGGCGGATGGCTTCGATCAGGATGACCGCGATAATGGCCGCGCCCGCTGCACCCAAGCCCATCGGCCCCGCCGCGACCGTGCCGCTCACCAGAAAGCCGACCACAATGCCGGGCAGCACGACATGGCTGATTGCATCGCCAATCATGGCTTGGCGGCGCAGGATCAGGAAATTGCCGGGCAGTGCACAGGCCATGGCGGCGAAGGTGCCGATCAGGATGGGCGTCACCGAGAACTGGACGAATTCGGCGCCCATCACGCCCCCTTTGCCATAATGCGGCGCAGGCGCGCATGGCGCAGTGCTGCGCCCAGCACCCCGCGCGCGGGGGCGAAAAGAAACGACAGCGTAAATCCCGCCGCCAGCACCAGCACGATGATCGGGCCAGTGGGCAGAGCAGGCGCACTGGCAGAGATCGCGGCCCCCAAATAGGCCCCGCCGCCCCCGATGGCGCTGGCTATCCAGACCATGCGGGCCGCACTCTCGGTCCAGAATCGCGCGGCCACGGGCGGGATGATCAGCAGCGCCACGATCAGCACCAGCCCCACCAGTTTCAGCCCGATCACGGTCACGGCCATGGCAAGACCCATGATCAGCAGGTCAATCGCATTTGTATTGTAGCCAAGCGTTGCCGCATAGCCGGGGTCAAAGGCCACCAGTGTCATGGGGCGACGCATCAGCCAACACAGCGCCAGTACCACGGTTCCGCCCAAGCCGATCAGCAGCGCGTCTTCGCGCAGCATTCCGGCGGTCGATCCCAGCAGGAACTCTTCCAGCCCCGCTTGCCGCCCCGCGCGCATGGTTTGCACCAGTGTCAGAAGCACAATGCCCAGACCGAAGAACACGCCCAGAACGGCCCCCATGGCCGCATCTTCGGCAAGGCGGGTGCGGCGGGTGATCCACGACATGGTCAGAAGTCCCGCCAACCCGCTGAGTGCCGCACCCAGCAGCAATCCTGTAAGCGACCGCCCTTCGCCGCCGAAAGCGACCATCACCATGAAGGCCAAGACTATGCCCGGAAGTGCTGCATGGGCGGTGGCGTCTGACACCAGCGCGCGCTTGCGCAGCGTGACGAAACTTCCCGCAGCACCCGCAGCCACGCCCAAAAGCGTGGCCCCGATGGCCACAAGTGCCGCGTTATAGCCGGCTTGCAATGTCAGCGCGGCCCAGAAATTGATCATTCCGCCGCCTGTATCAGCTGCTCTGGCGCAGCCAAGCCAAGCCGCCCGCCATAGGTTGCGTGCAAATTCTTTTGCGTGAAGGTGGTGGCGACGGGCCCTTCTGCTATGCGCGTGCCGTTGATCAGGAACACGTGGTCGAAATAGTCAGGCACGGTGGCTAGGTCATGGTGCACGGCGATGACCGATTTGCCCGTCGTGCGCAAATCGCGGAGCACCTCGACAATGGCGCGCTCGGTCGCGGCATCCACCCCCGCGAAGGGTTCGTCCAGCAGGTAAAGATTGGCCTCTTGCGCCAGCGCGCGGGCCAAGAACACGCGCTGTTGCTGCCCGCCGGACAATTGCCCGATCTGGCGGGCGGCGAAATCGGCCATGCCTACGCGGTCCAGACAGGCCATCGCCTGCGCGCGGGCTGCGCCCGACAAGCGCCCCCAAAGGCCCACACGGCGATACTGGCCCATCTGCACCACGTCCAGCACATTGGCGGGGAAGTCCCAATCCACGCTCGCGCGTTGCGGCACATAAGCGACGCGGGCGCGAGCTTGTGCGAAATCTTGGCCGAACACAGCAACCTCACCCGACAGGCTTGGGACAATGCCAAGACAGGCTTTCAGAAAGGTGGATTTGCCCGCCCCGTTCGGCCCGATAATGGCCGAAAGTGCAGCTTGTGGAAATGTGGCATCCACGTCGCGTACGGCGGGCTTGTCGCCATAGGTCACGCTTAGGCCGCGCACGGCAAGAGGGCTTTGGGCGGGCAGGTCTGTCATTGCGTCAGCGACCCCGTCAGGCCGAGTTCAGGGGCGGTGCCGCCAAGGGCGCGGGCGATGGTGGTTACGTTGGAATCGATCATGCCGATATAGGTTCCTTCATAAGTACCCTCTTCGCCCATCGCGTCAGAGAACAATTCGCCCCCGATGATAACGTCATGACCTTGCGCCGCGGCTCCTTCGATCAGCGCGCGGATATTGCGGTCGCTGACCGATGTTTCCACGAAAACCGCGCCAATTTCGCGCTCGACCAGCAGATCGACCAATTCTGCAATACGTTGTAGCCCGGTCTCTGACGCGGTCGAGAGGCCCTGAATGCCGATCACCTCGAACCCATAGGCTGCGCCGAAATAACCGAAAGCGTCATGCGCGCTTAGCAATACGCGCGCGCTTTCGGGCACCGTGGACAGCACATC
>CAYNWX010000176.1:0-8874 GCA_964401005.1 uncultured Natronohydrobacter sp. | reverse complement strand
ATGCAGCATTTCCAATCTGAAGGGTTCGACACGCTGGGCAAGGTTATGCCCCGCGTTTATGATATTTCAGTCGCGCTGTTGCAGGTCTACATGGCGCTGACCGTGGCCGCGATCATGTCCTATATGGCCTTCGGCATGGGCGGGTTCGACGCGCTGAACCACGGTCTGACCACCGTGGCCACGGGCGGATTTTCCACGCGCGACGCGTCTTTCTCGGCTTTCGTCGGCCCGCTCGAATATGTCTCTGTCGTCTTCATGGTGCTGGCGGGGCTACCCTTTATACGGCTGATCCAGCTTATGGGTGGCCAGCCGAAGGCGCTGCTGCAAGACGTGCAGGTGCGCGCTTTCTTGCGGTGGATTGCCTATGCAGTCGTGGCGATCGTGATCTACCGCTTTGTGAGCGAAGGGGGGAACCTGCTGGACCTGTTGCGCGGCACGCTGTTCAACGTGGTCACGCTGTTCACAGGCACCGGATATGGCAGCGAAGATGTCTCCGCCTGGGGTGATTTCCCGCTCATGGTGGTCATGCTCGTGGGGTTCATCGGGGCGTGCACGGCCTCGACCGGGTGTTCGCTGAAAGTGTTCCGCTTTCTGGTGCTGTTCGAAGCGATCAAGCTGCGCATGCGCCAGCTTGGCAGCCCCCATCAGGTGATCGCGCTGCGTTTGGGCGGCAAGCGGCTGGAAGAGGACGTGGTGTCCTCGGTCATCGTCATGTTCACGGCCTTCGCGGGAATTTTCGCGCTGCTTGCGGCGGCTTTGGCACTAACGGGGCTGGACACGCGCACGGCGTTGACCGCTGCTTGGACCGCGATCTGCAATATCGGTCCCGCTTACGGGCCGGAAGTTGGGCCGACCGGCGCGCTTGACGCGTTCCCGACCACGGCGAAATGGCTGATCATTCTGGGCATGTATCTGGGGCGGCTGGAAGTGCTTGCGGTGCTGGTGCTGCTTTTGCCGCGGTTCTGGCGGGGGTAGGGCGGATTAAACCGTTTCTTGTGATCCAGTTGCGGCCAGAGGCCGATGTGGCCGATGACGAATATATGGCCATTCTGCGCCGTGCCGGGCTGGCCGAGGGCGACACGCACCGCATTCGGCTGGAGCGAGAGACCCTGCCGGTTGATTTGGACCTCAGCGCCTATAGCGGTGTGATCGTCGGCGGCGGGCCGGGTTGCGTAAGCGACCCACCCGCCAAGAAAACCCCGATGGAAGCGCGGATTGAAGCGCAAATACTTGGCCTTATGCCGCGCATCGCGAACAACCAAACGCCGTTTCTGGGCTGTTGCTACGGCATTGGCATTTTGGGTAAATTTCTTGGTGCGCCTGTCTCGCAAGACCATCACGGCGAAGAAGTCGGTCCCATCACCTGCCGCCGCAGGCCAGAAGTGGTCGGTGATCCGCTGCTCGATGGCTTGCCCGAGAGCTTCACAGCGCTTGTGGGCCACAAAGAAGCGCTCGACGCGCTACCGCAGGGGGCCGTGCACCTGCTAGAGGGCGATGCCTGCCCGATCCAGATGTTGCGCCATGGCGACCGCATCTATGCCACGCAGTTCCACCCCGAAGCCGATGGCGCGAATTTCGCGCTGCGTATTCAGGTCTACAAGGACAAGGGCTATTTTCCTCCCGATGCCGCCGCAGAGCTGACCGCGCGTTGCGCCGATGTCGCGACCGATGCCTCTGGCCGGGTGCTGGCGAATTTCGTGCGCCATTTCGCGCGCGATTAACCCACTAAAGCTGCGATCCCCGATTGCGCAAGCGCGGCACTTGGGCTAAACCGCGCGCGATGCCGGCATAGCTCAGTTGGTAGAGCAGCGGTTTTGTAAACCGAAGGTCGGGGGTTCAAGTCCCTCTGCCGGCACCATCCCCCAGCGTTGCCATGACTGACCAAGCGGTGTTAATTGGCCGTGTCACGCAGGTGAGAAGGGGCTATCGGAATGGAAATCGCAAACTGGGGCGGCAGGCGCATCCTGTTCCAGATGGCCGCAGCGCCCGAATATGGCCCGCATCTGCAAGCCCGGATCACGCCGCTGATGACCGGCATCGGCCCGGTGGAAGCAGCCATTGTCATGGCCGCGACCTTGGAAGGGCTGGCGCATAAGGGGAGCTTGCCCGATCTGGTGGTCAGCCTTGGCTCGGCAGGCTCGGCAACGCTTGACCATTGCGCGGTCTATCAGGCAAGCCACGTGGCTTACCGCGATATGGATGCCTCTGCACTAGGTTTCGAGAAGGGCGCAACCCCGCTTTTGGACCTGCCTGCCATCCTGCCGCTTGCGCCGCTGGTGCCGGGGCTTGCGCCTGCCACGCTGTCGACTGGCGCGAATGTCGTAACGGGTGCTGCCTATGCGCAGATCGCGCAGGACATGGTCGATATGGAAAGCTTCGCCGTGCTGCGCGCCTGCCAGCGCCACGCATTGCCGTTGATTGCCTTGCGCGGCATTTCCGACGGGGCGGAAATGCTGGAAGGGCTGCATAGTTGGACCGAATACCTGCATATCGTGGATGAAAACCTGGCCCAAGCGCTCAACCTTTTGCAGGTCGCGTTAGAGCAAGATCGGTTGGCCCTTTAGCCCCTGTTTGCGCGACCACAGGGCCAGACCCTTGCGCAAGGCGCCAAAGCCGACTACGCAAGGCGCAGTTTTTTGCCAGAGCCGGAGACCCAAGATGGCCAGACCTAAAATTGCACTTATCGGTGCCGGACAGATCGGGGGGACGCTTGCGCATCTCGTCGCCCTTAAGGAACTGGGCGATGTCGTGATGTTCGACATTGCCGAAGGCACCCCGCAGGGCAAGGCGCTGGACATCGCCGAATCCGGCCCTTCGGAAGGGTTCGACGCGGCGCTAAAAGGCACCAATGACTACGCCGATATTGCAGGCGCAGATGTGTGCATCGTGACCGCAGGTGTGCCGCGCAAGCCGGGGATGAGCCGCGACGACCTTCTGGGCATTAACCTGAAGGTTATGAAAGCCGTGGGCGAAGGTATCCGCGACAACGCCCCCGATGCGTTTGTCATCTGCATCACCAACCCGCTCGATGCGATGGTCTGGGCGCTGCGCGAATTCTCTGGCCTGCCGCACAACAAGGTCGTCGGCATGGCGGGTGTGCTGGACAGCGCGCGCTTCCGTCACTTCCTGAGCGTGGAATTCAACGTGTCCATGCGCGATGTGACCGCGTTTGTGCTGGGCGGCCACGGCGACACGATGGTGCCACTGACCCGATATTCGACCGTTGCTGGCATTCCGCTGCCCGATCTGGTCGATATGGGCTGGACCACCCAAGACAAGCTGGATGCGATCGTGCAGCGCACGCGTGATGGTGGCGCTGAAATCGTCGGCCTTCTGAAAACGGGGTCGGCGTTTTATGCGCCCGCCACCAGCGCCATTGAAATGGCCGAAGCCTATCTGAAAGACCAGCGCCGCCTGCTGCCCTGCGCGGCCTATTGCGATGGCGAGTTTGGCCTGAAAGGCATGTACGTTGGTGTGCCCACCATTATCGGGGCAGGCGGCATCGAGAAGGTCATCGACATCAAGATGACCAAGGACGAACAGGCCATGTTCGACAAATCGGTCGACGCCGTGAAGGGTTTGGTCGAGGCGTGCAAGGGCATAGACCCGACGCTGGCCTAAGTGCCCGCTTTGCCAAAACTGCTGGAATGGGCCGCGCCGAGTCGCGGCCCTTTTTGTCTGTCTTGGCGCGTAATCCATTGGTAGCGTTACCGAACAAATTTTGTGATCACTTGTCTAAAAACTGTGATCACAAATCTTCGATTTCCGACAAGATGCGAAATTGCGACGCAGTTTGTCATTGTTTTTTGTCATGATTCTGCCATGCACGGCGCAACTGAAAGCCGAAATGGGACAGTGTCATGAATATTCACGAATACCAGGCCAAGGGGCTGCTACGCTCTTACGGGGTGCCGGTGTCGGATGGTCGCGTCGTGCTGCGCGCCGAAGAAGCGAAAACCGCCGCGGGCGAATTGGACGGCCCGCTTTGGGTGGTCAAGGCGCAGATCCATGCCGGCGGTCGCGGCAAGGGCTACTTTAAAGAGGCGTCTGCCGGAGAGAAGGGCGGCGTGCGTCTGGCCAAGTCGGTGGGCGAGGCCGAAGAAATGGCCAAGCAAATGCTCGGCCGCACGCTGGTCACGCACCAAACCGGCCCCGCTGGCAAGCAGGTGGGCCGCATTTACATCGAAGACGGGTCGGACATCGAGCGCGAGCTGTATCTCGCGCTTCTGGTCGACCGCGTGTCCAGCCGTATCAGCTTCGTCGTTTCGACCGAAGGCGGCATGGATATTGAAGAAGTCGCCGCCAATACGCCCGAAAAGATCCTGTCCTTCTCGGTTGATCCCGCCACTGGCATTCAGGGCTTTCACGGTCGCCGCGTGGCATTCGCGCTGGGGCTGCAAGGCAAGCAAATCAAACAATGCGTTGATCTGGTCAGCAAGCTGTATAAGATGTTTGTCGAGCGTGATGCCGAGATGATCGAAATCAACCCGCTGATCGTGAGCGACACGGGCGATCTGAAATGCCTTGACGCGAAAATGGGCTTCGATTCCAACGCGCTTTACCGCCAGTCCGACATTCTGGCGTTGCGGGATGAGACGGAAGAAGACCCCAAGGAACTGCAAGCCAGCAAGTATGACCTGAATTATATCGCGCTGGATGGCGAGATTGGCTGCATGGTCAACGGCGCCGGTCTGGCCATGGCGACGATGGACATCATCAAGCTGTATGGTGCCGAGCCTGCCAACTTCCTCGACGTGGGCGGTGGCGCCACGACCGAGAAGGTGACGGAAGCCTTCAAGATCATCACCTCTGACCCGAACGTCAAAGGCATTCTGGTCAATATCTTTGGCGGCATCATGCGCTGCGACATCATCGCCGAGGGCGTCATCGCCGCGGTGAAAGAAGTCGGGCTGCAAGTGCCGCTGGTGGTGCGCCTTGAAGGGACGAATGTAGAACAAGGCAAGGAAATAATTGCGAATTCCGGCCTGAACGTGATCGCGGCGGACGACCTGAAAGACGGCGCGCAAAAGATCGTCAAAGCGGTGAAGGGGTAAGACCGATGGCAGTTCTCGTAGACAAAAACACCAAGGTCATCTGTCAGGGCTTCACCGGCTCGCAGGGCACCTTTCATTCCGAACAGGCGATTGCTTACGGCACGCAAATGGTTGGCGGTGTCACGCCCGGCAAAGGTGGCCAGACGCATCTGGACCTGCCCGTGTTCGACAGCGTTCACGAAGCCAAGGCGAAAACCGAAGCAAATGCGTCGGTCATCTATGTGCCGCCGCCCTTCGCCGCCGACTCGATCCTTGAGGCCATCGACGCCGAGATGGAACTGATCGTCTGCATCACCGAAGGCATTCCGGTGCTGGATATGATGCGCGTCAAGCGCGCGCTGGTGGATAGCAAATCCATCCTGATCGGCCCGAATTGCCCCGGTGTCATCACGCCCGACGCCTGCAAGATCGGCATCATGCCCGGCCATATCCACCGCCGCGGGTCTGTCGGTGTTGTCAGCCGCTCTGGCACGCTGACCTATGAAGCCGTGAAGCAGACCACCGATGTGGGCCTTGGCCAATCGACCTGCGTGGGCATTGGCGGCGACCCTATCAAGGGGACTGAACATATCGACGTGCTGGAATGGTTCCTTGCCGATGATGAGACGCATTCGATCATCATGATCGGCGAAATCGGCGGTAGCGCCGAAGAAGAGGCTGCGCAGTTCCTGAAGGACGAAGCCAAGCGCGGGCGCAAGAAGCCGGTTGCGGGCTTTATTGCCGGGCGCACCGCCCCTCCGGGCCGGCGCATGGGCCACGCTGGCGCAATCGTGGCTGGCGGCAAGGGCGGCGCAGAGGATAAGATTGAAGCCATGAAAAGCGCAGGCATTGTCGTGGCCGAAAGCCCCGCAGGGTTGGGCGAGGCGGTTCTGGCCGCCATCGGCAAATAGGGACGCGCTGTCTATCGGGAGAACGGGAATGACCTTCAGCAAAGCCATCGTCAGCGGGTTCCGTGGCGCCTTTACCTATAAGGGCCGCGCCCGCAGGCCGGAATATTGGTGGTTTTTCCTGTTCGTCTTCGCAGGCGCTTTGAGCGTTGGCCTGATCGAGATGGCGCTTCTTGGACGTGGCAGCAGCACGCTCGTTACGCTGTTCCAACTGGTGATCTTCTTGCCTTTTTTGGCAGTTGGCTGGCGGCGCCTGCAAGATACGGGCCGCCCCGGCTGGTGGTTGCTGGTGCCCGTGGCGATCGTGGTCATCAGCACGCTGGTCAGCGGCAGCCTGACGCGCACCATGATGGAACGTGTCGTGGCCGATGGTGACCCTGCGAGCTTTAGCGGGTTGATGGGCGATGGTATGTCTGCCGGCATCGTGGCCCTTGCCGGTTTCGCCCAGTTGCTGGCCGGTCTGGTCATTATCTGGTGGATGTCGCGGCCCAGCCAGCGGGGCCCGAATGCCTATGGCCCCGAACCGCGTGTCCGCTAACGCGCGCGAAATTTTCGACCTCACAAGGTGATATGATGAACGATCACAGCCCGAATAACGGTATGACCAGCGAAAGCTTTCTGGCCGGTCACAATGCCGACTATGTCGAAGCTTTGCAGGCGCGCCACGCCACCGACCCCGCGTCGGTCGATGATGTGTGGCAGGCCTATTTCCAGTCCTTGAACGAAACCGCGCAAGACGCGCAGGCAGCCGCCCAAGGCCCAAGCTGGGCGCGCGGCGACTGGCCACCTATGCCCGCCGATGAGCTGACCTCGGCGTTGACGGGCGAATGGCCCGCCCCGCCAGAGAAGAAAGACGCTGGCAAGAAGATTGTCGAGAAAGCCGCCGAAAAGGGCATCAGCCTGTCGGATTCGCAAGTGCGCGCGGCGGTGCTGGATTCGGTGCGCGCGTTGATGATTATCCGCGCTTACCGTATCCGGGGCCATCTGGTCGCCGATCTGGATCCGCTCGGCCTGCGCAAAGAGGCACCGCACCCGGAACTTGACCCACGCTCCTACGGCTTTACAGAGGCCGACATGGACCGGCCCATCTTCCTCGACAATGTGTTGGGGATGGAGGTGGCCAGCCTGAACCAGATCCTCGACATCCTGAAACGCACCTATTGTGGCACCTTCGCGCTGCAATTCATGCACATTTCAGACCCCGAACAGGTCGGCTGGCTGAAAGAACGCATCGAGGGTCTGGGCAAGGAAATTGCCTTCACCAAGCAAGGCCGCCGCGCCATTCTGAACAAGCTGGTCGAGGCCGAGGGCTTCGAGAAGTTCCTGCATGTAAAATACATGGGCACCAAACGCTTCGGTCTGGACGGGGGCGAAGCGACCATCCCGGCGATGGAGCAGATCATCAAGCGCGGCGGCGCGTTGGGGGTCAAGGAAATCGCCATCGGGATGCCGCATCGGGGCCGGTTGAACATTCTGGCCAACGTGATGGGCAAACCCTACCGCGCCATTTTCAACGAGTTCCAGGGCGGCAGCTTCAAGCCGGAAGATGTCGATGGCTCGGGCGATGTGAAATATCACCTTGGCGCGTCCTCGGATCGTGAATTTGACGGCAATAACGTCCACCTGTCGCTGACCGCCAACCCCTCGCACCTAGAGGCGGTGAACCCGGTCGTTCTGGGCAAGGTCCGCGCCAAGCAGGACCAAGCCAATGACAGCGAGCGCCGCTCGGTTCTGGGCGTGTTGCTGCATGGCGACGCAGCTTTCGCGGGCCAAGGCGTCGTGGCCGAGGGCTTCCAGCTTTCGGGCATTCGCGGCCACCGCACCGGCGGCACCATTCATATCGTGGTCAACAACCAGATCGGGTTCACCACCGCGCCCAGCTTCAGCCGATCCTCGCCCTATCCGACCGATATTGCGCTGATGGTGGAAGCGCCGATCTTCCACGTTAACGGGGATGATCCGGAAGCGGTGGTGCATGCCGCCAAGGTCGCCACGGAATACCGCCAGAAATTCCTCAAGGATGTGGTCATCGACATCATTTGTTATCGCCGCTTTGGCCATAACGAAGGGGATGAGCCGATGTTCACCAACCCGGCGATGTATAACAGCATCAAGAAGCACAAATCGACGCTTCAGCTCTATACCGAGCGCTTGGTGCAAGACGGGCTGATCCCGGAAGGCGAGATCGAGGATATGAAGGCCGCGTTCCAAGCCTTCCTGAACGACGAGTTCGAGACGGGAAAAACCTACAAGCCCAACAAGGCCGACTGGCTGGATGGGCGCTGGTCGCATATGAACCGCAAGGGCGAGGAATACCAACGCGGCCAGACCGCCATCGCGCCAGAGACGATGGCCGAAATCGGCACCGCGCTGACCACGATCCCGGACGGCTTCAACATTCACAAGACCGTCGCGCGCCAGTTGGACGCCAAGAAAGAAATGTTCACCACCGGCAAAGGCTTTGACTGGGCCACGGCAGAGGCGCTGGCCTTTGGCAGTCTCGCGGTTGAAGGCTACCCGGTGCGTTTGGCCGGTCAGGACAGCACGCGCGGCACGTTCAGCCAGCGGCATTCGGCCTTTATCGACCAGAATACCGAAGACCGCCACTACCCCCTGAACCACATCAAGGAGGGGCAGGCGCGGTATGAGGTGATCGACTCGATGCTGTCGGAATACGCGGTGCTGGGCTTTGAATACGGCTATTCACTTGCCGAACCCAACGCTCTGGTTCTGTGGGAAGCTCAATTTGGCGATTTCGCCAATGGTGCGCAGATCATGTTCGACCAGTTCATCTCGTCCGGCGAAAGCAAATGGCTGCGCATGTCCGGGCTGGTCATGTTGTTGCCGCACGGGTTTGAAGGGCAGGGGCCTGAACATTCCTCGGCCCGTCTGGAACGCTTCTTGCAGATGTGCGCGCAGGACAATTGGATCGT
>CAYNWX010000175.1:0-18447 GCA_964401005.1 uncultured Natronohydrobacter sp. | reverse complement strand
ACGACTTGCCAAGCTGGAAGCGCGGACCCGCCAGCGTGGCACATCACATCGCGAAGAATTGCTAGAGAAGCTATTGCGCATCGAAGCGCGGGTAGTCGCAACCGGCAATGCGCACGATAGACCGAATGCCCCGCTTATCGAAAGGGCTGTAAGGCGCTATCTGCGCGGCGAAGTGTCACTACAAACAGCCTTGCACGATCTGTTATGTGGCAACTAGGCTAACAGCCTAAAGTCCGGAAAGCGCATCGCGGCAGACAATGCGAACCACTTTCGTATGGTCGAGTGACAAGAACACTACTTGGCCCATGGCCGCATATGTAGCTTCTGATGCCAGCGGTTCATCATCTGCGTCCAGAGCAATGCAGACATAAGTAGCGTCACTCACCGGCGCTATGAATTCGCACTTTGCCCCACCCACAAAATCGACACATCGAATGAATTTAACTGTATTGTCGGCTTCAAAAGTAATGGTTTCCCCCTGTGCTCCGGTTGCGGCAAAAAGGAGAAGGAACCCTAACAATGCTTTCATAACTGTGGCCTTTACGGTGGTTACAGCACTGGGTCTATCGGGCGCATTCGAAGCGGTCAAGCAACGCACAAAGGGTGTATAATTGGGGGGGATACGCGCAACCCGCCCAGCCAAGTTTCCTATATATTTCAGCCACTTAGCCGAAAAACATGGTGCCCAGGAGAGGACTCGAACCTCCACGCCCGTACGGGCACTAGCACCTGAAGCTAGCGCGTCTACCAGTTCCGCCACCTGGGCAGGTTGCGTAGGCGGGCTTCTAGAATTTGCGCTGGGCACTGTCAACGCTGAAATACGTGAAATCGTGTCACGGCTGAAAAAAGGCCAACGCCCTTGCCGCGGTCGCGGTGCGCTTATATTCATTAGGGCATAACAGGCGGAGGTCGGCATGTCGAAACTGGTCACGATTTATGGTGGATCGGGCTTTGTCGGGCGCTACATCGCGCGGCGCATGGCCATGGCGGGCTGGCGTGTGCGCGTCGCGGTGCGCCGCCCGAACGAGGCGATGCATGTCAAGCCCTACGGTGCGCCGGGGCAGGTAGAACCGGTGTTTTGCAATATACGTGACGACGCATCCGTGCGGGCGGTTCTGCAAGGCGCTGATGCAGTGGTCAATTGCGTGGGTATTCTGGGCGAGGTGGGTAAGAACCGGTTCGACACAGTCCAAGCCGAAGGCGCGGGCCGGATTGCGCGCATCGCGGCAGAGCAGGGCATTACCGCGCTGGTGCAGATTTCAGCCATCGGCGCGGATGCCGGGTCCGAGAGCGACTATGCGCGCACCAAGGCCGAAGGTGAGGCGCAGGTTCTGGCCGCCATGCCAAGCGCAATCATCCTGCGCCCCTCAGTCATTTTTGGCGCCGAGGATCAGTTCTTCAACCGTTTCGCCGCAATGGCGCGGTTCAGCCCGTTCTTGCCGGTGGTGGGTGCCGATACGCGGTTCCAGCCGGTCTATGTTGATGACGTGGCCGCGGCCGCGGAATTGGCACTGACCAAGGGTGTCGCGCCCGGCGTGTATGAGCTTGGCGGGCCAGAGGTCGCAAGTTTTCGCGACCTGATGAAAAACATGTTGGCAGAGATTCGGCGCAAACGCGTCCTGATCAACGTGCCGTTTTTTGCGGCGCGGATCATGGGCACTGTGTTCGATGTTTTACAGAAGCTTAGCTTCGGGTTGTTCACCAATGGTGTGCTGACCCGCGACCAAGTGCGCAATCTGGCGCGCGACAACGTGGTGGCTGACGGCGCGCGCGGGTTCGCAGATTTGGGGATTACGCCTACGCCCATGTCTGCGGTGCTGCCGTCTTATCTGTATGTCTATCGTGTCGGGGGGCAGTACAAGGCCATCCACGAATCGGCCGAGCGTTTCCGCAAAGGGTGACGCGGCGCACTTGGTGCGCGCCGCGATCGGGGTTTAGCGGGGCACCAGCACCGTATCCACAACGTGGATGACACCATTGGACTGGTTCACGTCGCTAATCGTGACGCGGCCCGCATTGCCGGATTCGTCGTAAATCCACAGGGTGCGCCCGCGCAGCTGTGCGCTTAGTGCATCGCCCGACAGGGTTTCCATGTGGAAGAACCCGTCGGAGCTGGCGCGTGCGCGGCGCATCAGCTCTGCGCCCGACAGGTTGCCCGCGACGACATGCGCGGTCAGCACCTTTTGCAGCATACCCTTGTTTTCCGGCTGGAGCAGCGTGTCGACGGTGCCTGCGGGTAGCGCATCGAACGCGGCATTGACGGGGGCAAACACGGTCAGCGGGCCGGGGCCTTGCAGCGCATCGACAAGCTCTGCGGCCTGAACGGCTGCCACCAGCGTGGTGTGGTCAGCAGAATTGACTGCGTTTTCAACGATATTGCGCGTTTCGAGCATTGGCGCGCCACCCACCATCGGGTTTGCGAACGCGGCACCGGCGGCCAAGGCGATTGTGGCGGTCAGGGTTGCGAGTTTCATGTGTTCTCTCCTGTTGGGCAAATGTCGGACGCGCTGTGCGCCCATGTCAGGAGAACGGGGCAGAGTGGGGCGAAGTTTCAGGCAACGCAAAAAAAACCACAATCACAGGTTTGTGAGGTGGTCAGCTTGCCCGCAACTCCGCCGTAGCCAGAACGGGGCCAGTTGGCAGCCCGGTGGTCGAACCGCCCGCAGGCTCAAGGCTGATCGCCAGAATTTGCCCGGCTTCAAGCGCGGCTTCGGTCACAAGCTGCCCGTCGCGCAGCAGGCCAAGCGAGGCTGGCACACCTTCTGCGCCGATTACCCATAGCTCATAATCTTGCCCAACCCCGGCGGCAGGGCCCTCGGCGCGTAGGCTTAGCCGTGCACCGTCAAAGCTTGCTGCAAGGATCAAGGCGCGGTCTTCTGCCACCAGCTCTGCCGTCAAAATTGGCGCTGGCGGCGCTTGGAAAACAGGTGAGAGCACCACAAGCCCAAGTGCCAGCGCTCCGACAAGTAACCCGGCCCCAAGCCAACGCCATATCCCGCCTTGGCGGGGGGCAGGCGTGCGCTTGGGGAAAAGCCGGGCTTCGATCTGCGGCATAAGATCGGGTGCAGGCAGGTCTGGATAGGCGTCGTTCATCCCTTCCAGCCGCACTTCCCAATCGCGCACTCTGGCGGCAAAGCGTCCGTCAACGGCCGCACGCTCATGCGCGGCGCGCCAGTCCTCATCTGCCAGAAGGCCCAACACATATTCGGCGGCCAGCAGGTCGTCTTCGTCATTTTTCGGGGGCAGGGTCATTGGTCCAGACACTCCCGCAAGGTGATCAGCGCACGCCGCAACCATGTGCGCATGGTGTTCAATGGCACATCAAATTGCGCGGCAAGGTCTTGGTAGGACAACCCCATCAGATAGGCTCCTTTAACCGCGCGGGCGCGGTCCTCGGGCAATTGGTCGAAACAGGCAATAACGGCCTGCATGCGCGCGCGAAGCAGGGTCTGGTCCTCGGCACCCATGGCAGGGTCCGCAATCGTGTCCAGCATATCCCGCGCGTCATCCGTTCGGCTGACCTCGCGGTGCCCGCGCGATGCGGGGCGCGCGCGCAGGCGGTCCAATGCATGATTGCGGGCGATGGCACATATCCAGCCCATGCCAGTGCCTTTCTGCGGATCATAGCTGGCGGCGCGTTGCCAAAGGCGGATCATCACCTCTTGCAGGGCATCTTCCGCTTCGGCCCTGTCCCCCAACATACGAGTCAGCAAACCCATAAGTTTCGGGGCGACCATGGGATATAGGCTTTTAAGTGCCGCGCGGTCTTGCCGTGCCAGCCTTATCAGCAAGGTCGAGATCTCGTCTGTCACGGTTTATCCTGTTCGCTTGCGTTTGACCCTATCGAAAAAACCGACAGGCGCAACTCAATCGCCTTCCAGCCGAAGCCTGATTTCGCGCAGCACCGGGATGGTTTGGCGCACGCGGGCATCGCCCAAGGTTTGCGCAATATCATCTATCAACGGGCTGATCGCTGCCAAAGCGGCATCGCGCGCGGCTTTGCCAGACGGGCTGATTGACACCATTTTGCGGCGCGCATCGTCCCAATCGGGGCGGATATGGACATATCCGGCCCATTCCAGCTTGGTCAGCGTGTTGGTCATGGCACCGCGTGTGACGTGAAAGGCCCGCGCCAATTCGGCCGGGGTGCGTTCTGCCTGCAACCGAGCGAGCAGGTTCAGCACCCCGAAATGCGACAGCTCCATGCCCCGCGGCAGCACCTTGGTCAGACGGTTGCGCACCAATTGGTCCGCCATCAGCAATTCGCTGAAAAGGGCATTGCCAACATCCGACGTCATGGCGCTTTCGGCGGCAAGAAGGACTGGTCATGACCGAGCGAGGGAATGCGCGCGCGCGCATCGGCCACGCGCGCCAGTTCAAGATCGACCAAGGCGACGCCCGGATCGCGCCCCATATCCAGCAACACCTCTCCCCATGGGGCAATGACCATACCATGCCCATGGGTGCGCCGTTCCCGCCCTTGAGACGCCTTGTGCAACCCAGTCTGAGCAGAGGCCAGAACGAAGGCCCCGTTTTCAATGGCGCGGGCACGCAGCAGGCTTAACCAATGCGCGGCCCCGGTTACCGGGCTGAACGCGGCGGGCACGGTGAAAATCTGTGCACCTGCCTGCGCCAAGCTGCGATAAAGGGCTGGAAAGCGCAGATCGTAACAGATGCTTAGCCCCAGCCGCGCGAAAGGCGTATCGACGACCACCGCCTGATCGCCAGGGCGGAACGCGGCCGATTCGTGATAGGTCTCTGTTTCAGAGACCTTGACGTCGAACATGTGGATTTTGTCGTAGCGCGCCATGATCGCGCCATCCGGGCCGATCAGGAAGGCGCGGTTGGCAAAGCGGCCCTCTGAATCATCTGTTTTCAGCGCCAAAGATCCGATTTGCACCCACAGCCCCAATTCCGCGGCAAGATCGCGGATCGCGGCCAAGGTGATGTCCGATGCTTCGTCCTGCAAGGCCGCAGCCTGTGCAGCGCGCGAGGTCGAGATGCAATTCGTCACTTCTGGCGTGAAGGCCATCTGCGCGCCCTGCGCATGTGCTTTGCGCAGATAGGCCAAGGTTATGGGCAGATTGTCCGCCGGCGTGTCGCCGGAGTTCAGCTGCAATAGGGCTGCACGCAAGGCCATCGGGTCAGCCTTTCAGCAGGGCATCAAGCTTGCCTGCACGCTCCAGCGCGTAAAGCTCATCACACCCGCCCACATGCGTTTTGCCGATAAAGATTTGCGGCACCGTATGCCGCCCGCCTGCGCGCTTCATCATCTCTGGCCGGCGTTCGGGGCTGCGCGCGATGTCGATCTCGGAAAAGCTGGCACCTTTTTGCGTCAGCAACCGTTTTGCGGCATGGCAAAAGCCGCAAAGGGGGGAGGTATATATTTCAATCGGTTGCATGGCGGTTTCCAGTTCAGCGCGTTTTGACCGCACTATATAGGATCATGCCGCCCGTGCAACGCGCGCCAATGCCACAACCCGCACAGAGGCTGCGCCATGCGCCAGACAACATTCCGCCGCGGCGGCAAACGTCGCGCCTGCGGTCATAACATCATCGACCAGCAAGATATCGCGCCCCTGTAGGCGCGCCAGATGGCGTTCATGCGGGGCGAAGGCATCTTGCACATTGTTGAACCGTCCCAAGCGCCCGCGCCCATCTTGCGTGCCGGTCGCGCGAGTGCGGCGCAACAGGTCGGGGCAGTGGTCCAGCGCGGTTAACTTGGCTAGCGCGCGGCTAAGTTCGGCGGATTGATTGTAGCGGCGTTTCAAGAAACGTGTCCAATGCAGTGGAATGGGCGCCACAAGCATATCGGCTTGCAGAAGGGGTGTTGCGGCGCGCGCCATCCAACGTGCGGCAGCGGGCACATGGTCCAGCCGGTCATAGTATTTTAGGCTCAAAAGCAGCTTGCGGGCCTTGTCACCATAAAGAAGCGCGGCGCGCCCCTGCTCCCACGGGCGTGCAAGGCTTAAGCAGTCGTCGCAGAACACGGGCATTCCGGGGTCTGTGCCGGGCAGGGGCAGGCCGCAAGCGTCACAACACAGCCCGTCTATGAACGGCATTTCGCGCCAGCAGGTTGGGCAAAGCATACCGTCTTCGGCCACAAACATGTCGCAGGTCACGCATTGGGGCGGGTAAAGCGCGCGCAGCACCGCTTCACGTGCTCGCCCCAGCATTGTGTTCGTCACGTTTTGCATTTTCCCGTCAACGCCCCTACATGCCGATCAGACTATGAACGGACCCGCCATGACCGCGCCGCGCCTGACAGACCGTGCCGCCCTTCTACGTAACCGCGCCCGCGTGCGAGGCGATGCCTTGCCCTTCCTGCACGAACTGGCGCGCGACGAGCTTCACGATAGGCTAGCGCTGGTTAACAGGGCGTTTACGGCGCCCGTCATCGTGACCGGGCTGCCAGCACTTTGGCACGACCTTGTTCCTGCGGCGCGCGTGGTTGCGGATGACCCGGTTCTAGACCTTCAGCAGGGTGCGCATGATCTGGTTATTCACGCCATGGCGCTGCATTGGGCCGATGACCCTGTGGGCCAATTGGTGCAAGCCCGCCGTGCGCTGCGCCCCGATGGGCTGTTTCTGGCGGTGCTGTTTGGCGGGCAGACCTTGGCAGAGTTGCGCGCCGCATTAGCGCAGGCCGAATCTGACTTGCGCGGGGGGCTTAGTGCACGCGTTCTTCCCATGGCCGAAATTCGGGACCTAGGTGCCGGGTTGCAACGCGCAGGCTTTGCGCTTCCAGTCGCAGATTCGGTGCGGCAGAGCGTCGCATATCGTGACCTTACGACACTGTATGCCGATTTGCGCGCCATGGGAGAGCGCAATGCCATGGCCAACCGCCCTCGGAAAACAAGCCCGAAGGCTCTGTTCACGAGGGCGCAGGCGCAATATGCGCAGAATTTCGCCTTGCCAGACGGGTCTTTTGCCGCAACATTCGAGATGATATTCTTGTCTGGCTGGGCGCCCTCGGCCGACCAACAGCAGCCTTTGCGCCCCGGATCAGCCAAAACGCGACTGGCAGATGCGCTGGGCGCGGATGAAATTACCTTGCCTGATCCGGTTAATATCCCCGGCAGAGATTGAATCTGCCTGCAAAACCGCTATTTCCGACCGAAGTGATCAGGAGGCGGTGAGATGAAAGACGAAGCCATGCTCGATGCAAAGCAAGCGCAACCCGTGGCGAAGTGCCCTGTTCATATGGATCACCCCGGCACTGGGCGGTTGGCATATGCCGATGCCGACCATCCTGCCGTGCCGCAGGCCAAGATCGGGGTTTTGATCGCCAATCTCGGGACGCCGGACAATTACGATTATTGGTCCATGCGCCGCTACTTGAACGAATTCCTGTCCGACAAGCGCGTTGTCGATTATCCGGCATGGCTGTGGCAACCGCTGTTGCAACTTGTCATCCTGACCAAGCGGCCGTTCACGTCTGGCGCGAATTACAAATCGATCTGGAACATGGAAAAGAACGAAAGCCCGCTCTTGACCATCACCAAGGACCAGACTGCCCGGATTGCAGAGGCCGTTGCCGCGAAATACGGTGACAATGTCATGGTCGAATTCTGCATGCGCTACGGCAATCCCTCGACCACGTCCAAGGTCGATGAAATGGTCAAGGCAGGCTGCGAGAAGATCTTGTTTTTCCCGCTTTACCCGCATTACGCAGGGGCCACATCCGCCACGGCGTGTGACCAGTTTTTCCGTGCTCTGATGACGCAGAAATGGCAGCCCGCTGTGCGAACCGTGGCACCTTATTTCGAGCATCCGAGCTATATCAAAGCGTTGGCGGACTCTGTGCGTCGCGCTTATGACGCCATGGAAGAGAAGCCCGAAGTGCTCGTGGCGTCTTATCACGGCATGCCAAAGCGCTACCTGATGGAAGGTGATCCCTATCATTGCCAATGCCAGAAGACCACGCGCCTGCTGCGTGAGGAATTGGGCTGGGAGGAAGGGTCAATCCAGACCACGTTCCAGTCTGTCTTTGGCCCTGAAGGGTGGTTGCGCCCCTACACGGTTGACCATGTGGCCGATCTGGCCAAGCAAGGCGTAAAGCGTCTGGCGGTCATTGCGCCCGCGTTCTCAGCCGATTGCATAGAAACGCTGGAAGAGATCAATGAAGAGATTTGCGAGAGCTTTGAAGAGGCTGGCGGCGATCATTTCACCTATATCCCTTGCCTGAACGATGACCCGTTGCACATTGCCGCGCTGACTGAAGTGATCGAAGAGAACTTGCAGGGCTGGTCTTGAACCGGCCCTAAGGTTCCGGTTGTGCCTTAGCTTCTCTGACTTCTGATTTGACCAAAAAAAATGGTGGGCATAGGCCCACCATTTTCTTTTTGCGATGTGCGATGCTTAGCGCGAAGCGGCAGCAGCAGCGACAACCAGCAGCAGCATCAGCGGAACGATGACGCCAGCCGACGAGGACGACTTAACGTCTTCGACAACAACTAGGGGCTCAACAACCGGCTCTTTCATTTTGCTGGTGTGGCCGCCTGCGAAAGCGGTGGTAGCAGCCATCGACAGAGCAGCGGCGAGTGCGATCTTTTTCATAGTAACCTCCAGAATTCGCCAGCACAAAACATCTGTGCTAGCTCCCAAGACGAAATGTCGTATTTCGGTTGAAACCATTTTCTTCGTGCGAACGCAACGTGCCGTTTTACTTTCTGCAGCAGATTTTAAGAGCGTCGTCAAATTCGCAACACTTTCAGGCCCATTTGGTGCCATCTTCGCGACAGTCGCACCAGTTCACGCCGAGTTGTGTTTGAATTGGCAGAGCTAACCCGCTAAGGCTCGGCGCGTCTAAAGCAGAAAGTTCCTGTCATGCGTCTTCTTGCCTCGTTTCTAGTGATTATCCTTGGGTTGAGTGCTTGCAGCACGGTCGGCACGCCCATGCGAATGGGGCCAGATGGCAAACCGGTGCCTGTTGTCTATCGAATCGGAGCAAATGATGCGCCGCGCGTGCGTCAGCGGATGCAGGACGGGATTAACACGATGCGTGCCCAAAATGGTCTGCCGCCTTTGGCCAGCAGTCTGGAACTGGCCAGCGCCGGGGCGACCCACGCACAAGACATGTCGTTCCAGCAGCGCCCGTGGCATTGGGGTTCGGATGGGTCCAGCCCTATTTTGCGCACCCAGCGCGCGGGCTATCAGGGTGCTTTCGTGGGCGAGCTTATCTCGGAAACCTTCGAGACCGAGATTGAAACCGTCAATGCATGGATGATCGAGCCGGAAACGCGCCAGGTTATCCTAGATCCGCGCGCGACCGACGTGGGTGTCGGCTGGCATCAGGACGAAAATGGCAAATTGTGGTGGGCCGTGGTGCTGGGCGAGCGCGCCAATGCCTTTGCGGTCGCAGCTAACTAAGCCAGTCGCCTGCCGCCTATCAGCCGCGATGTGCTCCGTCTGACAGAGTTTTGACATAAGCCAGAACTTCTGCCAGCGGTTTGCCATCGGCGATCTGTTTCACGATAGCAGACCCGACGACGCAACCATCGGCAACGCTGGCAATCTCTTGTGCAGTGTCGGGCGTTGAAATGCCAAAACCCACGATCACAGGCAGGTCCGTAGCGGCCTTGATCCGGGCCACTTCAGGGCCAACGCTGGTGGCGTGTGCCGCCGCCGCGCCCGTGATCCCGGTGATGGACACGTAGTAAACAAACCCAGAAGTGTTCGTCAGCACCTTTGGCAGGCGGGCAGCATCGGTGGTGGGCGTGGCAAGGCGGATGAAATTCAGCCCCGCTGCCTGCGCGGGCAAGCACAGTTCACTGTCTTCTTCAGGTGGCAGGTCGACCACGATCAGCCCGTCAACACCTGCATCGCGCGCGTCAGTCAGGAACTTTTCCACGCCGCGCGAATAAATTGGATTGTAATACCCCATCAGCACAATCGGGGTTGTGGCATTTTCAGCGCGGAAGTAGCGCACCATTTGCAGTGTTTTTTCCAGCGTTTGCCCGCCATCCAGCGCGCGTTGTCCGGCAAGCTGAATGGTCGGGCCATCGGCCATCGGGTCTGTGAACGGCACGCCCAGTTCAATGATATCCACCCCTGCACCCGGCAAACCGCGCATAATCTCTAGCGAGGTTGCCGCATCCGGGTCGCCTGCCATGATATAGGCGACAAATGCCTTGCGGCTTTCGGATTTCAGTTTCGCAAAGGTGTCGTCGATTCGGGTCATGGCTCTCTCTTCCGGGTTTTGGTCGGTGTGTCGGAAAACGCAGGCAGAATCAATCCATGGCTGCCCGGCGTGGCTTGTATCGGCGCGCCGCCCCGCCTAGAAGCAGGCCAAATCGCAGCCTTTGGGGGATAGCATGGGCTTTCGTATGGGAATCGTTGGTCTGCCCAATGTCGGCAAATCGACCCTGTTCAACGCGCTGACCAAAACCGCTGCCGCACAGGCGGCAAATTTTCCGTTCTGCACGATTGAACCCAATGTGGGCGATGTGGCCGTGCCAGATGCGCGGCTGTTCAAACTGGCCGAGATCGGCAAATCGAAAGAGATCATCCCGACGCGGATGACATTCGTCGATATCGCGGGGCTAGTGCGCGGGGCCTCCAAAGGTGAGGGCTTGGGCAACCAATTCCTTGCCAATATCCGCGAAGTGGACGCGATTGCCCATGTGTTGCGTTGCTTTGAAGATGACGATGTCACCCATGTCGAAGGCAAGATCGACCCGGTTGCCGATGCTGAAACCATCGAGACCGAATTGATGATCGCCGATATGGAGTCGATCGAGAAACGTTTGGCCAACCTGACCCGCAAAATTCGCGGTGGCGACAAAGAGGCGGTCGAGCAGGATGCGCTTTTGCGCCGCGCATTGGCTGCATTGGAAGATGGCAAGCCCGCCCGCACTGTCGAAGTGGCCGCGGACGAACGCAAAAGCTGGCGCATGTTGCAGCTTCTGACCTCGAAACCGGTTCTGTATGTCTGCAACGTGGAAGAAAGTGCAGCCGCTGACGGCAACGCCCAATCGGCCCGCGTGGCAGAGATGGCTGCCGCTCAAGGTGCCGGCCACGTGGTGATTTCCGCCCAGATTGAGGAAGAGATCAGCCAGTTGGCGGCGGACGAGGCCGAGATGTTCCTGTCCGAGATGGGGCTGGAAGAGCCGGGATTGGATCGTCTGATCCGCGCGGGCTATGCGCTTTTGGACCTACAAACCTATTTCACCGTCGGGCCGAAAGAAGCGCGCGCCTGGACCATTCCGCGCGGCACGCTGGCGCCGCAGGCAGCGGGTGTCATTCATGGCGATTTTGAACGCGGTTTCATCCGTGCAGAAACAATCGGATTTGATGATTTCGTCACCCATGGTGGAGAAGCGGGTGCGAAGGATGCGGGTAAATTCCGGGTCGAGGGCAAAACCTACACGGTCCAAGACGGCGACGTTCTGCATTTCTTGTTCAACGCATGACGGTTTGACAAGCGCGGGCCTTCGGGTGTCTTGTGAGGGCAGACCAAGCGGGGCGAGGTATGGGCCTGCGATACATGCGATTGTTCTGGCTGTTGGGCGCCCTTACGGTGCTGCTGGCGTTTGGGGCCGCGCGCCTTGCCTATGATCGCGCGCTGCAATCCCAATTTGTAGAACTCAATGAGCGTGGTCTTGGCACGCTGACGCTGGCAGAGGCCAGCCTTGCCGGATTGTTGGCCCGCTTCGAACGCTTGCCGAGTCTTTTGTCCGAACAGCCTGCCTTGCGCGCCTTGCTGCGGCACCCGAACGATCTCGGCCATTTAGAGACAGCCAATCTGTATCTGCGCGACACTGCCAACCGGCTGGGCGCGTCCGACATCTACCTCATGCACCATGACGGGATCACGCTGGCGGCGAGTAATTTTGACCAGCCGCACAGCTTCGTGGGCGGGGATTTCAGCTTCCGTCCTTATTTCACCGATGCCATGCAGGGCGGCGAGGGGCGGTTCTACGCGCTTGGCACGACCTCTAACAAGCGCGGCTATTATTTCGGCGCGCCGGTCGATATCGGGCCCGACAGATTGGGCGTGGTCGTCATGAAGATCGATCTGGACGAAATCGAGCGCGCTTGGGCGTCCGACGAATTGCGAATTATCGTGACCGATCCCGAAGATATCGTGTTTCTGTCGAACCGGCCCGATTGGTTGTTTCGCGCGTTTGGCGGGCCAGATCCAGATCGCTTCATCCGCACGCGCGAAACCCGCCGCTACGCTAACGCTACGATTGGAGAGATACCTCATGCCCGCGCCACCACGCTCGGTGGCGATGCCTTGTTGCGCGTGGGCGACGGTCCGGGCGGGCGCACCGAATATCTTGCCTTGCAAGCTCATATGCCCCGGGCGGATTGGACGGTACAGGTTCTTTTGCCGACGGCGGGCGCGTATCGTCAGGCTTTGACACTGGTCAGTGCGGGCGCTTTAGCGCTCGGCCTACTGGGTCTTGGCGCGTTCAGCTTGTGGCAGCGGCGGCGGCAATTGGCAGAACGTTTGGCGGTGCAACAAGCCGCCGCCGCGGAACTGGAAGAGCGGGTGGCGCAGCGCACCTCGGAACTTGAATGCACCAATATCGCCTTGCAAGAGGAAGTGGCAGAACGGCGCATGGCCGAAGACCGTTTGCGCCAGACCCAAGCTGAATTGGTGCAAGCGGGCAAGCTGGCGGCTTTGGGGCAAATGTCGGCGGCGCTCAGCCATGAATTCAATCAGCCACTCGCAGCAGCACGCAATTACGCCGAAAACGCTGCCGCGTATCTGGAACGCGATCGCACGGCAGAGGCGCGTGACACGATCGGGCAGGTTCTGGGTATGATCGACCGGATGACGCGGATTAGCCGTCATCTGCGCAATTTCGCTCGCAAACCAAACGAGCAATTGCGCCCGGTGTCGCTGGCCGATGCCGTTGCCGGCGCGCGTGACGTTTTGGCATGGCGGCTCGACAAAGCGGGTGTAACGCTCGATCTGGACCTTGGAACGCCCGCGCCGTTGGTCACGGGGGGGCTGGTGCGCTTGCAGCAAGTGCTTGTGAACCTTCTGTCCAACGCCATTGACGTGGTCGAGGAGATGGATAACCGCATCTTGCATCTACGGGCAACCCGCGAGGGCGAGGCGGTCGAAATAACCCTGCGCGACCATGGCCCCGGCGTGCCAGAGGCCTTGCAGGGTCGTATTTTCGATCCGTTCTTTTCCACCAAGGAAGTTGGCAAAGGCTTGGGGCTTGGCCTTTCGATTACCTATAACATTGTGCATGATTTTGGAGGCTCTTTAACCGTTGCCAATCACCCGCAGGGCGGTGCGGTCTTCACGTTGATTTTGCGTGGGGCAGACCTGTCCGCGATGGAAGCTGCTGAATGACCACGGCGCCGGTGTTCTTGATCGACGATGATGCCGATCTGCGCCGCTCGACCGAACAGGCGCTGGATTTGGCCGGGTTGGGCGCCCAAGGCTTTGCTCGCGCCGACCCGGTTCTGGACCGTATCACCGCCGGGTTCGGGGGTGTGGTTATTACCGACATTCGGATGCCAGGGCTGGACGGGCTAAGCCTGATGACCCGCATCCACGAGATTGATCCCGAAATCCCGGTCATCTTGATCACGGGCCATGGCGATGTGCCGCTGGCGGTGCGCGCCATGCGCGATGGCGCGCATGACTTTTTGGAAAAGCCCTTTTCCGGCGTGCAACTGGCCAGCATTGCCGCCCGTGCGCTGGAATACCGCAAGCTGGTGTTGGACAACCGACGCCTGCGCGCCGTGGCAGGGAAGGCGGATGATCTGGAAGCGCGCCTTGTCGGGCGCTCGAACGTAATGATCGCGCTGCGCCGCCAGATCCGTACTGTCGGCCCGTCAGAATCCGACGTGCTGATCGTGGGTGAAACCGGCACGGGTAAGGAAGTGGTCGCGCGCGCGCTGCATGACCTATCGGCGCGCGCGCCCAAGCCGTTCGTGGCGATCACCTGCAGTGCGCTGCCTGATACCCTAATCGAATCGGAATTGTTCGGGCATGAGGCCGGGGCGTTTCCCGGCGCGTTGCGGGCGCGGTCGGGCAAGTTCGACCATGCGCGCGGTGGCACGGTGCTGCTGGATGATATCGGCGCCATGCCGCCCGATCTACAAGCCAAGTTCCTGCGCGTGATCGAGGAGCGTGTGATCTCGCCACTAGGGTCGAACGAGACTCGCGAATTGGATGTCCGTTTCATTGCCACAAGCCGCGTGCCATTGGAATCACTGGTCGCAGAGGGTCGGTTTCGGTCAGACCTGCTGTATCGGCTGAATGCGGTCAGCCTGACCGTGCCACCGCTGCGTGACCGGGCAGAGGATATCCCGGCGCTGTTCACCCAGCTCTTGGCCAGCGCGCAAGCCCGTCATAGCTTGACCCCGCGTCGCCCAAACCCGGGGATGCTGGCGCAACTTTCTGCGCTGGATTGGCCCGGTAATGTGCGCGAATTGCGCAATGTGGCTGAACGACACGCGTTGGGTGTGGCCGCATTGGAAACTCAAGCCGCTGATCCGGGCACTGGGCGATTGTCGGACATGATGGCCGCGCATGAACGCAAATTGTTGGTAGATGCACTCATCCGCAATCGTGGGGCATTAAAACCCGTTTACGAATCGCTCGGGCTGTCACGCAAGGCGCTGTATGACAAATTGACGCGCTACGGTATAGACAAGACGCAATTTCAGGACACGCCATTGGATGAGTAGCATTCGACACATGACGTATGTGTGATGAGTAGAATTCTATACATAGATCACTTTTGATTGCGCTAACATTGTTTCGACCAACTGCTGCGCTTGCAATGCCAGCACTTGCCCTATCCTTTTGCGACGTGTCTTGTGGCCCAAGTGAGGGGGCCGCAAAGACAGCGAAAAATACGCAAAATCCATGGGAGGATCTTCATGCGTTACACCACTTTCACGGCCTTGGCCGCTGCTGCACTTGCGACCGCATCCATGGCGCAGGCTCAGGACCGCTCCGACTGGCCTGCAAGCTTCACGGTTGGCACCGCAAGCCAAGGCGGCACCTTCTTTGCTTATGGTGCTGGCTGGGCAAACCTTGTGGCCGAAGAGCTCGGCATGTCCGGCGGCGCCGAAGTGACCGGTGGCCCAATGCAGAACATGGCGCTCGTTCACACTGGCGATGCCGCTTTCGGCATGACCACCATGGGCCCGGCAGCGGAATCGCTGGCAGGGACAAATCCGATCGCCCCCGGTCTGGCAATGGACAAGGCCTGCGCCATGTTCCCGATGTATCAGACGCCCTTTTCGGTAACGGCGCTGTCGTCCTCGGGCATTACGTCGATTTCCGAAATTCCGGACGGCGCGCGGATCGGGTTCGGCCCGGCCGGGTCCACCTCTGACACCTATTTCCCGCGCATGCTGGAAACGCTGGGCGTGAATTTCGAGCGCCGCAATGGCGGCTGGTCCGACTTGGGCGGCCAGTTGCAAGACGGTCTGCTGGACGTGATCGCCTTCGCAGCAGGTGTGCCGGTTCCTGCTGTCAGCCAGCTGGAAGTGCAGACCGACGTGAACATCATCGAGTTCACCGAGGAAGAGCAAGCGGCGATCATTGCGGAATACCCCGTGTCGGCGTTCGAGATCGCGGCAGACACCTACACCACGCTGGAAGCCCCGGCGCGTTCGGTGTCGATGTGGAACTTCGCAGTGGCCAATTGCGACCTGCCCGAGAGCTTCGTTTATGAAGCGACCAATGTCGTAATGTCCGACAACGCGCGCATGGTGAACATTCACCGCGCTGCGCGGTCCACCCTGCCAGAGCATTGGGACAAGAACAACGTCCTGAAATGGCACCCTGGTGCGGCGCGTTGGTTCCAAGAAAATGCCGGCGCAGAGATTCCCGCCGACATGATCTACGGCGGCTAATACGCTGATCGTTCAGGCCATCCCCGGTGCCGGGGGTGGCCTTTTCTTGGGCCATGCATAGCCTATTCCGACAGTAGCAGGGAACGCCCCGTGTCAGAGAAAACCTCCGAAGAGATTACCCCGATTGTTGCCGAAGGGGTCGATGAAGAAGCCCTTGTCGGCAATGCCCGTCAGTTCAGCGGCAAGGTGCTGATCGTCGCCAGTCTGCTGTCGGCCTTTTACGCGGCCTTTCACATGGCGGCTTTGAACGGGCTGTCCATTCGGGACTGGACCGGTATGACCATCCCGTTTTTGCCGCGCTTCCCGATGGAGACCTGGAATTTCCGCATTGTCCATGTCGCGGGCGCGCTGCTGCTGGGGTTCATGCTGTTTGCTTCCGTGCGCTTTGCCGAGGATGATTCCAATATTCGTCCCAACCTCTTTGTTCGCGGCCTGTCATGGCTGTTGCTGCTGCCCGCGCTCTTTTCGCTTGGCGCTGCCGTCTGGTTCGGCACGTTGATAGAAGGCGGCGTCATGTGGAACGGCATGGATGCCACGCTGAAATTCCGCGAGCTCTACCTGTTCGGCATTCCGTTGATGGTGGCGACCGTGGGCGCGATTGGCTTGTCATGGGTAGAACGCTTGCCGCGCCACGCGTTTTCTGTGACTGACCTTGTCTTGGGCATTTGCGGGATTTCCGTGGCGGTCTACCTGATTGTCATATTCGGCACGCTGATGCGCAATTCCACCGGCACGCCTTTCGCGCCCATCGGCATTTCGATTGCTGCGCTGGCTGGCACTTTGCTGATCCTTGAACTGACACGTCGCGTGGCAGGTCTGGCGCTTGTCATCATTTCGGTCGTGTTTCTGATCTACGTGTTCACAGGCCAATACTTGCCCGGCTTCCTGAATTCGCCCGCAATCTCTTGGGAGCGGTTCTTCAGCCAAGTCTATACCGATGCTGGCATTCTGGGGGCGACCACGTCGGTGTCTTCGACCTATATCATCCTGTTCATCATCTTCGCGGCATTCTTGTCGGCGTCGAAAGTTGGGGATTACTTCGTGAACTTCGCTTTCGCAACTGCGGGGCGCGCGCGGGGTGGCCCGGCCAAGGTGGCGATTTTCGCATCTGGCCTGATGGGCATGATCAACGGCACCAGCGCGGGCAACGTGGTGGCGACCGGGTCCCTGACCATCCCGCTGATGAAAAAGGTGGGCTACGACAAGAAAACCGCGGGCGCGGTCGAGGCGGCGGCCAGCACAGGCGGGCAGATCATGCCTCCGATCATGGGCGCAGGCGCCTTCATCATGGCCGAGATTACCGGCATTCCCTATCAGGAAATCGCCATTGCCGCGATCATCCCGGCAGTGCTGTATTTCGCCTGTGTCTACATGATGGTCGATTTCGAGGCCGCGAAGCTGGGCATGCGCGGCATGCGTAAGGACGAGCTGCCGAAATTGCCCGACCTGATGAAGAAAGTGTTCTTGTTCCTGCCCATCATCATCCTGATCGTGGCGCTGTTCCAAGGCTATTCGGTGATCCGTGCAGGCACTTTGGCCACGATTTCGGCCGCGGTCGTCAGTTGGTTGACGCCCTACCGGATGGACCTGAAAGCGCTTTACAAAGCGTTCGAGAATGCCGGGCAGATGTCGATCCAGATCATCGTGGTTTGTGCCTGCGCAGGTATCATCGTGGGCGTCATCTCACTCACCGGGGTCGGTGCGCGCTTCTCGAACCTGCTGCTGGGTCTGGCGGCAACCTCGCAACTGCTGGCGCTGTTCTTCGCCATGTGCATCGCCATCCTGCTGGGGATGGGTATGCCGACCACGGCGGCCTATGCGGTGGCGGCGTCGGTTGTGGCACCGGGCTTGGTGAACCTTGGCATCCCGCAACTGACGGCGCATTTCTTCGTGTTCTATTACGCGGTGCTGTCAGCCATCACACCGCCGGTGGCACTGGCATCCTTCGCGGCAGCCGGCATTTCGGGCGCAAACCCGATGGAAACATCGGTTGCGTCGTTCAAGATGGGGATTGCCGCTTTCGTGGTGCCATTCATGTTCTTCTACAACAGCGCGCTCTTGATGCAGGGCACATGGCTGGAAGTGGCACATGTTTTCATCACCGCATCGCTGGGTGTGTATCTGCTGGCGGCTGCGGTGCAGGGTTGGTTGTTCGGCAAGGTAAACCCGATTCTGCGGTTGGTCATCGGGATCGGGGCGCTTGCCATGATCTCTGGCGGGTGGATCTCGGATGTCATCGGTCTGGGCATCATGGCGCTGGCCTTCGCTATTCAGCGCGGCTTCCTGACACCCAAGAACGCGGCGCGCGGCGCGGATTGATCCGCGCAGGCCTAGGCAATACCAAAGGGCCGCCCGGTTGGGCGGCCCTTTGCATTTGTTTCGAAAGGCAAGATGCAATCAGCCGAACGCGTCCGGTTCCGACGCCTTGCGGCGTGCAACGTAATCGGCCAGCGCCTCGTTCACGGCAGGGTCAATGCCGGGTTGCTGGTAATCGCCCAACATTTTGGCCACACGCGCGCTTGCCAAGGTCTGCGTGTCGCGCGCGCCGTCTTCGTCCCATGTCTCGAACGGTTTGTAATCCAGCAGGTCGGAGCGCCAGAACGC
>CAYNWX010000174.1:0-3767 GCA_964401005.1 uncultured Natronohydrobacter sp. | reverse complement strand
GCGATCATGCGCAAGCTCATCGAAACCGCAAACGCCTTGGTCAAAGCAGACCGCGTCTGGGTGCCAAAAACCTCTTGATCAAGACGGATACTCAAGAGGGGGCGGAAAGCCCCCTTCCCTTCCCCCCGAATCTGCCCTATAGCCAGCGCACTCGCGGCCCGCACCCTTGGAGGCGGGCCGTTTCATATGTGATAAGGAACCACACCATGGCAAAAGAGATCCCGGATCTTGTAGCCGAGGCACGCGCGGGGACAGGCAAGGGGGCCGCCCGCCAAGCTCGTCGTGAGAAAAAAGTGCCCGGCATCGTTTACGGCGGCGGCGTTGATCCGCAACCGCTGAACTTTGAATACAATTACCTGATTGCAAAGCTGAAAGCAGGGCGCTTCTTGTCCACGCTCTTCAACTTGAAGGTCGAAGGCGAAGAAGACGTGCGCGTTATCTGCCGCGGCGTGCAGCGTGATGTTGTCAAGGGTCTGCCGACCCATGTCGACCTGATGCGCCTGCGTCGTACCAGCCGCATCAACCTGTTCATTCATGTCGAATTCTTGAACGCCGACAAATGCATCGGTCTCAAGCGCGGCGGCACACTGACTATCGTGCGCCCCGAAGTCGAACTGAACGTGCTGGCAGGCGACATCCCCGAGCAGCTGGAAGTCGACCTGACCAATTACAAGGTTGGCGACACGATCACGATTTCCGCGATCACTCTGCCCGAAGGCACCAAGCCGACAATCGACCGCGATTTCGTGATTGCGAACATTGCCGCACCGCGTGCACTGACCGCATCGGACGACGAAGAAGAAACTACAGAAACCGCCGAATAATTTTGGCGCGGTTCTCTCGGTTTGCGCGGGGCGCCCCTTTTGGGCGCCCTGTTTGCGTTTCAGCTATCCGCACGGATGCATTGAACCGAATCGTAGATCTCCAGCTCTGGCGGCCCCAAGTAGATGCTACCATGGTCACGCACGCCCTTGTGCGACCCTCGAAAGCTTTGCGACCGCGCCCAGCCGTCAAAAGCCGCCTTGTCACGCCAGAGCGTATGGGACAGGTAAATGGTGGCCTCGTCTGTGCTGGCACCGCGAAACAGGTGGAACTCGACGAAACCATCCATTTCGGGCAATTTGCTTTCGCGGTTCTGCCAGATTTCCTCGAAAGCGCCTTCCTGCCCCGGTCTCACTTTAAATCGGTTGATTGTCAGATACATGCGGTCATCCTTTCGCTTTCGTCCAAGGTAAGACCCACCGCGCAACTCCTCAAGCGCGGCTTGCGCTTTTCACCCATCGCGCAGAGGACTATACTGCATGGGCGAATAAGGTAGGCGGCGATGAAACTCTTTGCAGGGCTTGGGAATCCGGGCGCGAAATACGCGGGCAACCGGCACAATATCGGCTTCATGGCGCTGAACGCGATTGCCGACGCGCATGACTTCGCGCCATGGCGCACGAAATTTCAGGGCGAGGTCAGCGAAGGCCGCCTTAGGTCTGAGAAGGTTGTTCTGCTGAAGCCACATACGTTCATGAACCTGTCCGGCCAATCCGTTGCCGAGGCGCTGCGTTTTTACAAGCTGGACATGGCCGATCTGGTCGTCTTTCACGATGAACTGGACCTTGCACCCGGAAAACTGCGCCTTAAACATGGTGGTGGGCACGCTGGCCACAATGGTCTGCGCTCCATCCACGGGCATTTAGGGCCGGACTATACCCGCGTGCGGCTGGGCATTGGCCATCCGGGCCACAAGGACCGCGTTGCGGCCTATGTGCTGTCGGATTTCGCCAAATCCGACCAAGACTGGCTGGACGACCTGATGCGCGGCATTGCCGATGGCGCGCCTGACTTGGCAGAAGGCGACGGCCCTCGCTTTTTAAACGCGGTTGGGCTGCGCATGTCGCCCCCGAAACCCAAGGCCGAAAAGCCAATCACCCCACCAAAGCAAAAAGACCCCGCGCCCACAGCAGATGCCCGTAGTCCGCTGCAAAAGCTGGTGGACCGCTTCAGATGAATTTCCGCGACCATGCCCGCACACAAGCGACCGCCTGCGAAACCTTGGGTTCACCCTATACCGCGCGGGTTCTACGCCTGATCGCCGATCACATGCGCCCCGGCTCTGCCGTGGCGAACCGCCTGCTGGCATGGCCCACCGACCGGCTGGATGCCGATGCCGTGGCTTTGCGGCTGGCAGGCGCGTTGCACTATCTTGTGCTGACGCGTCAAGCGGCAATGCTGGCACGGTTTTACGCACGCGATGATGTGGCCGATAGCCAACTTTGGCGCAGTCTGGATGCGGTGCTGCGCTTGCAGGCGGATGCCATTCTGCCTGTTCTCGACCACGCCCCCCAAACCAACGAAGTGGCCCGCAGCGCAGTTTTCATCGCGACCGGCCATTGGCTAAGCGCGGCGTTCGGGTTGCCGCTGGTGCTGTCCGAATTGGGGTGCAGCGCAGGGCTGAACTTGATGTGGGACCGCTATGCCCTGCGCATTGGCGACGCGCATTTCGGCCCCGAAGATTCCGCCCTGACGCTGTCGCCCGATTGGCGCGGCGCGTTGCCGCCGCTGGCGCCCCCTGTCATCCGGGCGCGTGCGGGCGTGGACCGCAACCCGCTGGACCCGGTCGCGGATCGTGACAGGCTGCAAAGCTATATCTGGGCCGATCAACCTGCACGTCTGGCCCGTCAGGCCAGCGCGCTGGACCTTGCCGCCGAACTTCGCCCCCCTATCCAAACAGGGTGTGCGGTGACATGGCTGTCGGAACGGTTGTCACGCCCGCAACCGCAGGCCTGCCACATGGTCTATCACAGCCTGTTCTGGCAGTATCTGACCGAAGCACAGCAGCGCGAGATCATCGACACCATGGCCCGCACCCGCCTGCAACCGAACGAACCCTTGGCACATGTTGCCATGGAAGACGATGGCGAAGGCCCCGGCGCGCGCCTGACGCTGACGCTTTGGCCACAGGGGATAGAAGTGCCGCTTGGACGGGCCGATTTTCACGGCGCATGGGTGGATTGGCAAGCGCCAGACCCGCAAGCATGGACAGATCGACCGCGCTGACTATCTGTTGCGAAACAGGATAAGGAATGCCGCCATGGCCATCGTCAAACTTCCGTCAGTGAACGTGCTGGGCGGCACGCTAGAGCCGTGTTCCGTTGCGCCGCTGACCGGGTTCTTCCGCAATGGGACATGCGATACCTGCGCCGAAGATCATGGTAGCCACACGGTTTGTGCGGTGATGACGGCGGAATTTCTGGCGCATTCGAAATATCTGGGGAACGACCTGTCCACCCCGCGCCCGGAATTTGCCTTTCCGGGGCTGAAACCGGGCGACAAATGGTGCCTGTGCGCAGCGCGCTTCTTGCAAGCCCATCACGAAGGGGTTGCCCCGCAAATTTCGCTGCGGTCGACCCATGAACGCGCCTTGCAGGTCGTGTCGCTCGACATCTTGGGCCTATACGCGGCGGATGCGCCTTAGTCAGCGTCCTTTTCCGAACAGGGCGGCGAATCTGCGATCAGATCGTCGATGAACAGGCTCAGAAGCTGCCCGCGCCCGCTCACACCGGCCTTGCGGTAAATCGCGTTTGTCTGTGCCTTGACCGTGCCCTCTGACGTGTTGCGGAAGCCCGAGATTTCCTGCGCGGAGAAGCCCTTGAGCACGAAGAAAGCCACGTCGCGTTCTGCTGGGGTAAGGCCCCATTGTGTGAAATTCTGATCCATCAGGTCCATGAACGCGGCAGAAGCGCGTTGCAACTGCGCTTCTGCCCGGCCCAGCCGCC
>CAYNWX010000173.1:0-2973 GCA_964401005.1 uncultured Natronohydrobacter sp. | reverse complement strand
TGGCGGAGAGACAGGGATTCGAACCCTGGGTCCCCGTAAAGGGACAACGGTTTTCGAGACCGCCCCGTTCGACCACTCCGGCACCTCTCCGCGGTCGGGTGGGGATTACTTGTTCGCCTGCGCCTGCGCAAGGGGAAAATCCATGCCTAAAACGGGCCATCCTTGAGAAGGCGCGGGAAAGTGTTTTGGATGGGGCGGTGACTTGGCCTATGATTGGGCTCCGGAAGAAAGTCATGAGGTCACAATGCTGAAAGTCATTCGCGTTGCGCTGCTGGGTTTGATGCTGGGTGCACTTAGCCTTGCGGGGCAAACTGTGCGGGCCGACAGCTTGTCGGAAGGCTACCTGCTGCCGGACCTCTTCGACATCATGGCCAAAGAAGGGCGCAGTTCCTCGCTGAGCGATCCGGCGGTGCCGGAAACTGCCCCAGGACGGGCCAGCTGGGAACGTGCGATTGCCCGCATTTACGATGCCCAGCGCATGCATGACGATTTCTTGGCCGCGCTTGACGGGCGGTTGGATGCGGAAACGCGCGCAGATGCGCTTGCCTTTGCGCAAAGCGATCTTGGCCGCCGCGTCTTGCAGCTAGAGGTTTCGGCGCGTCGTGCCCTTTTGTCGGAAGAAATTGACGAAGCGGCCCGGATGGCACTGGTCGCCGCGCGCAATGCGTCTAACGACAGCGCGCAAGGTCGTGCCCTTGCACGCGTGCGCGAGCGGATTGCGGTCAATGAGTTGATCGAGCTGAACGTCTCTTTAGGACTGAACACATCCTTGGCCTATTACAATGGCATGGCTGAAGCAGGCTGGATGGCGGGACTGGCCGGGGCTGACATGCTGGCGCTGGTATGGGCGCAAGAAGGTGCCATCCGCAGCGATGTCACCGATTGGGCTGAATCCTACTTTCTGCTAGCCTATCAACCGCTGACAGAGGACGAGATGGCCGATTATATCTCCTATGCAGCGAGTCCGGCGGGTGACGCGTTCAACCGCGCCATGTTCCACGCCTTTGATGCGGTTTTTGTCGACATTTCGCGCAGGGTCGGCGCCGCGATGGCGCAGCAGATGCAACAGGATACGCTCTAAAGCGGGCTGCGTTCCAGCCGTTCAGCCAGCTTGCCCAAAAGGGTCAGGCACCCGTCAAGTTGCTCCACAGACAGAAACTCGTCAGGCTTATGGGCTTGCGCAATGTCGCCCGGCCCACAGATGACCGAAGGAATACCGATCGCCTGAAACAGCCCTGCTTCTGTCCCGAACGGAACCAGTCCCGCGCGATTGGCCCCGGCCAGATCCATCGCAAGGCGTGTTGCGGCGCTGTCTCGGTCTGGGGTCAACCCAACGACTTCGGCAATGGTTTCGGTTTCAATCTCGGCATTCGGGAAGATCCTGCGCATCTCTGCCAGCAGTTTTTCGCGCAAAGCTGCTAGTTCTGCCTTTACGAAAGCCGCGTCCTCGGGTTGCACTGGGCGCATTTCCCATTCAATGCGCGCGGCACCTGGGATGACGTTATGCGCGACGCCTCCCGCCAGAACCCCGACATTGATGGTGGTAAAGGGCGGCACGAACGTGCTGCCAGCGGGGGTGCGGGTTTTCATCTCTTCACGGAGGGCAACCAGTTTTTGCGCCCAAATCGCCGCGTATTCCACGGCATTCACCCCAAGTTCGGGCCGGGACCCATGCCCCTCCAACCCGGTGAAGCGGGTGGTGTATTCGAAACAGCCTTTGTGCCCTTCGACAGGTGCCAGCATCGACGGCTCGCCAATCAGGGCGGCGGCGGGGCGCAGCCCGCGCGCGGCTAGGCTGGCGGTCAGGGTCTGCGCTCCGTGGCAGCCAGTTTCCTCGTCATAGGTAAAGGCAAAGTGCACCGGCACTTTCAGATCGCGCGCGGCGAATTCCGGCGCCATCGCCAGACAGGCCGCGACAAAGCCTTTCATGTCACAGGTGCCGCGTCCGTAAAGCCGCCCGTCACGTTCAATCATGGCAAAAGGGTCGCTGGTCCAAGGCTGCCCTTCGACCGGGACCACATCAGTATGGCCGGACAGGATAACGCCACCCGGTGCGTCCGGCCCGATCGTGGCAAACAGGTTCAGCTTGGTGCCAGTTGCATCGGGCTCAAGCCAATAAGACACGCCAGCCGCGTCCAGCAGGGCTGCAATATGCTCTGTCACAGCCCGGTTGCCATCGGCAGAGATAGACGGGAAGGCTACCAGATCGCCCAATATCTGCTTCGTGCGGTCAAGGATGTCGGACATGAGCGCTCCGTTTTCAATATGGCTAGCGCGCCCCGGCGCGGCGTGCAAGAACCGGGTTGAACCCCTGCCCCGCAGGCCCAAGTAAAAGGCAGACGAAGGACTCTCGCTCATGCCGCACAACAACACCAACGAATTGACAGACCGCCCCGATGTGCTGACCCGCCCCAAGCTGGAAGGCGGCAAGCGCTTTCGCTTGGCCAGCCCCTTTCAGCCCGCAGGCGACCAACCTACCGCGATTGCCGAATTGGCCCAAGGTGTGCGCGACGGCGAGCACAATCAGGTGCTTCTGGGCGCGACCGGCACGGGCAAGACTTATACCATGGCGAAGATCATCGAAGAAACACAGCGCCCCGCGATTATCCTTGCTCCCAACAAGACCTTGGCCGCACAGCTTTACGGAGAGTTCAAAGGCTTTTTCCCCGACAATGCCGTCGAGTATTTCGTCAGTTATTACGACTATTACCAACCCGAAGCTTACGTTCCGCGCTCGGATACGTTCATCGAAAAAGAATCCCAGATCAATGAACAGATTGACCGGATGCGCCATTCGGCCACCCGCGCGTTGCTGGAACGAGATGATGTAATCATCGTGGCATCGGTGTCGTGCATCTACGGCATCGGGTCGGTTGAAACCTATTCGGCCATGACCCAAGACATGAAAGTGGGCGAGGTCTATGACCCCCGCAAGATCATGGCGGAACTGGTCGCGCAAGCCTATCGTCGCAA
>CAYNWX010000172.1:0-1796 GCA_964401005.1 uncultured Natronohydrobacter sp. | reverse complement strand
GTCACTCTCCTGTCGGATTCTTGATAAGGCAACAGCGCATGTGCGGCGGGGCTGTGCAAGTCTGCTGCCTGCTTTCTGCCCAGCTTCGCCCAATCCTTGAGCAGCCATCCAGATTTTGCAAGAAATTTCAGCGTTGCGCCTGATGCCAATCCGCGTGGATAAAAGGCTCCAGATTGTCCGGCGGCAGACGGCGCCCCAGCATATGATCTGCAATCTTTTCGCCCACCATAATGGACGGCGCGTTGAGGTTACCGTTCGTGATACGCGGGAAGACCGAACTGTCGGCCACGCGCAATCCGTCAACCCCGATAACGCGGCCTTCGGGGTCCACCACCGCCATCGGGTCGTCCCGTCGCCCCATCCGCGCTGTCCCACATGGGTGATAGGCACTTTCCACATGCGCGCGGATAAAGGCATCCAGCGCGGAATCGTCCTGAACCTGCGCTCCGGGCTGAATCTCATGGCTCAGATACGGCGCAAAAGCCGCCTGCCCCATGATCTCGCGTGTCAGGCGGATACAGGTGCGGAAATCTTCCCAATCCTGCTGGTCGCTCATGTAATTAAAGCAGATTTTCGGCGCATCCCGCGGGTCGGGGCTGGCCAGTTTCACCCATCCGCGGCTGGCAGAGCGCATAGGACCGACATGGGTCTGGAACCCGTGCCCCTCGGCCACCGCCTTTCCGTCATAGCGCACGGCAATGGGCAGAAAATGATACTGGATGTCTGGATACTCCATGCCTTCCCGCGAGCGGATGAACGCACAAGCCTCGAACTGGTTCGACGCGCCGGGGCCCTTGCGGGCCAGCAACCATTGCGCACCGACCCAAGCCTTGCCCAGCAGGTTCCAATATTTGAACAGGGTGATCGGCTGGCTGGCAGCGTATTGCAGGTAAAGCTCCAGATGATCTTGCAAGTTTTGCCCCACACCTGCCCGATCAGCACGCGCTACGATCCCGTTCTCTGCCAAATGGGCAGCGGGGCCAATGCCCGACAGCATCAGCAGCTTAGGCGTGTTGAGGCTACTTGCGGCCAGAACAACCTCTGCGCGGGCGGCGATGGTCTGCCCATCTTGCAACACCACGCCGGTGGCGCGATTGTCGGCATCAAAAGCCACGCGCGCGACCAAGCCCCGCACGACACGCACCCGGCCCGTGGCAATCGCGGGGCGCAAATAGGCGCGCGCGGCGGACCAGCGTTCGCCGTGGTGGATCGTGGCCTCCATCGCGCCAAACCCCTCTTGTTGCGCGCCGTTATAGTCGTCGGTCACGGGGTAGCCCGCCTGCCGCCCCGCTTCGACAAAAGCGGCGAATAACGGGTTCTCGCGCTTGCCGCGCGATATATGCAACGGCCCGCCCTGCCCGCGCCACGGGCTTGCGCCCGCCTGCCAGTTTTCCATCCTGCGGAAATAGGGCAGCACATCGGCAAAGCGCCAGCCACCCGCGCCCATATCGGCCCAATAGTCGAAATCGCGCGCATGGCCGCGCACATAGACCATGCCGTTGATGCTGCTTGACCCCCCCAGCACACGCCCGCGTGGGCAGACCAATCGCCGCCCGCCCAAATACGGCTCTGGTTCGGTCTGATAGCCCCAATCGTAGCGCGCCATGTTCATGGGGTAAGACAACGCACCGGGCATCTGGATGAACGGCCCGGCATCCGACCCGCCCGCTTCCACGACGATCACCGAATGGCCCGCCTCAGCCAGCCGATAGACTACCGCGCAGCCACCAGAGCCTGCCCCCACAACCACGTAATCCGCCTGCATCATTCTTGGCTCCATAGCGGGTCAGGCCGGG
>CAYNWX010000171.1:0-3807 GCA_964401005.1 uncultured Natronohydrobacter sp. | reverse complement strand
CAGCGCCATGTAGACCTGCAACAGCGCGACTGAAATATCATAAACGCGGGGCATAACCTTGCCCAGCGTGTCGAACCCTTCAGATTGGAAATGCTGCATGCCGCCCACGCGCAATACCGGCAAAAACACCAGCGCCACAACCACAATGCCCAAGCCCCCCAGCCATTGCAGGATGGAGCGCCACAAAAGCACCCCGCGCGGCATCTCATCCAGCCCCACAAACACCGTGGTCCCTGTGGTGGTCATGCCAGAAATTGCTTCGAAATACGCGTCGGTCCAACTGGCATTCGGCGCGCCCAGCATGAAAGGCAGCGCCGCGAAGGCGGGCAGCACCAACCACAGGCTGCTGGCCAGAAGGAAGGATTGGCGTCGCCCCAGCCCATCGCCCAGCGCGTTGCGCGTGGCCCCGGCCAGCACCCCGCCTATCATGGACGTCAGAAACCCAGACACCGCAAAACCGCGCCAATTGGGGTTGCCCGCGCTCAGGTCCAGCGCCATCGGCAGCAGCATCAGCGCACCAAGGGTCAGCGCAAGCAGGCCGACAAGGTAAATGACGGGGCGAAGGTCGATCATGCGCGCAGCCTTTTCGTGCTTGGGCTTAGCTGTCAAGCACACATTCTTCGGCCAAACGCGCGACATCCTCGGGGCGGCACAGCGCGCTTGCGGGCGTCATAACCGCCGCGGCGGCCGCAGCAGTGCCTTGGCGCAGGGCCTCGGCAATGGGACGGCCTTGGGCAAGCGCCAGCGTGAAAGCGCCCATAAAGCTGTCGCCCGCGCCCACGGCGCTGACCACCGGCACATGCGGTGGGCGGCAGGTATGGCCCACACCATCCGGCCCCGCGACGACATTGCCCTGTGCGCCACAGGCAACGCTGACCCACATCGCCACGCCGCGCGCGTGCAGGCTTGCGGCAAAGCGCAGGGCGGCCTCCAGATCGGGCAACGCATGACCTGCCAGCCCCTCGGCTTCGTCCGCATCCATCCGCAGGACGAACAGGTCCGGGTTGGGATGCCGCACAATATAATCCAAGGCTGCGCCAGATGTGTCGAGCAACACGCGCCCCGCGTCCAAAGCCGCAATCAGCTCCGCCGGGAAGCTGGCGGTTACGCCGGGGGGCAGTGACCCACTCAGCACGACGAACCCATCGGAATGCGCAGCGATATCGGCAACGGCTGCCGCACCCAAACCGTCTGGCCAGACAGGCCCCGGCATTTGCAAGCGGTATTGCGCGCCGCTGTCATCGGTGATCGCCCAGCTTGACCGTGTCTCACCAGGCGCGTCGAAGCTTTGCACATCAACGCCGCTCTCTTGCAAAAGCGCGGCCAGTTGTGCCCCTGAAGCTCCGCCCAAGGCGACCCAAGCGCGCGTCGTCCCGCCTAACCTTTGGATGACCCGCGCCACGTTTATGCCACCACCCCCCGGCTCTGTTACCTGGTATTGCAGACGCAATTTCGGCCCGGCAACCATAGCACCAAGCCGCGCTGAGACATCCAGCGCCGGGTTCAGCGTTACGGTCAGGATTGCGGCAGTTATCGCCACATCGTCACTTCCCCACCTTCAAGTCGATTGCGCTCTGTTGCTCGCAAACTGACAACCTGGGTACCAAACCCGTCGGTCAGGACAAGTTCACTGCCCCGCAAGCTCCAACGGCTGACGTTGAACAATTCTTGAAAACACCCTTGGTTGGTCACCATCGCCGGGCCACCAGATGTGACAGGGTTCCGCAGTGTCATACGACATTGGCGATTGTTGGGGCTGGTCACGTTCCAAGTGCCTGCGTAATCGGATGCGGTATTCGGAGTGGCCGGAGCGACGCCGGTCAAGGCGGCAAGGAACCCACCGGCATTGAACCCAACAGTGGTTGATGTCGTTTCCGTGCGGGTCGTATTGCCACGGACGGTTGTGGTGGTGCGTGTGCTTGTGTCTGAAATCTGGCCAGCATTGGTCTGTGCAGTCGGCAAGATATCTCTCTGCGCAGCAGGTGCAGACGTTACGGAAGTCGACTGCGGCGCACCTTCCATATCACACCCTGCCAAAACAAGGGCGGCGCTGATTGCGATCATAAATTTCGGTGACATATCCAATATCCAAGTTCAGGGCTTCGTCAGAAAAATAAACCTGAATTCATTGGCTGGATCAAGCTGTTGACTTGCAACATTTCTATGACGGGATGGCGGCACAAACAAACATCTGTGCCGCCGAAGCCAAGGGCCTAAAATCACCCTACGTGAAACAGCGTCGCGAACAGTTTCGGGTCCAGACTGTCGGAATCGAACGTGTCACCCCGCGTCAGCACACTGACCGCGTCATGGCTGTGCAGGCTTTCCTGATGGCTGGCCAAAACGCGGAAATCGCCGATGCGGGGGTCGGCATCCAATTGCTTGCAAAAGCTGCGCGCGGCATCTTCAACGAAGATAGGGTTCGCGGCATTTAACTCTGCAAAAGCTTGTTCATCTTCGCGCTTGACCATGACCTGCGTTTCCGTTGGCACGGCAGCGCGGCACAGGTCGATCAGGTCTTCGAACCACAGTTTTTCGCCCGGCAACACCTGCACCGAAATGCGCGCGACAGACCGCTGCGAATGCGGCGTGGCCAATTGCCCGCGCGTGGCACGCGCATGCTCGCTCAGCTCCAGCGAGCAGGGGCAAGTGGACGAATAGACATAATCCAGATGCATGAAGGTCTGGCGCTGTCCGGCGCGGTCCACCACTTCCATGGCGATGTCATAATATTGATAGCCATGCAGGCCAGAGCGCAGGCTTTCCACCTTCACCGGAAAGCTGAAGCGCATCATGATGCGGGCGTCAAAGCTTTCCAGATCGGCCTTGTAGTCTTCCAGTGCCGCGCGCACCACATCGGCGCTGAACGTGCGCTCGGCATGGCCGTAGAAGCTGCGCATGATGCGCGACATGTTAATGCCTTTCTTCTCGGCCTCGAGGCTGACGGAGCCGGTGACAGAAGTTTCCAGCGTCAGATCGCCATTGTCGCGGGTGTGGTAGCGAATTGGCAGGCGGAAGTTGGAAATACCCACATGCTGGATCGGGGCCTTTGCGCCGACAATCAGGCTCGAAGGCCCATTTTGCAGGTCCGGCAAGCCCGCCTTGTAGGCGGCATCGGCGCGAAACCCGTCCGGATATTCGCGGTTCAGGTCGGGATAATTCGCGGCCGGCAAAAGGCTGGTCGCCGCCGCTTCAACCCGCGCCCGCGCATCGCCTGTCGCGCTGTCAGCAAATCGCCGCAACGTTTCGAGCGCGGCGCGCGCCTCTGCTTCCGAGGGGGTCTGGTCTAGGCCGGGAACATGCACGTTCATCAGGGATATTCCTTCCTGTCTGTCGGACCCATAGGTAAGCGCCCGATTGTGCTTTTCCACTTTTTTTGTCGTCTTCAAACCGTGACCCGCGACCCTTGGCGATCAGATCGCGTCAAGCGCGGCGCGCAGGTCGGCAATCAGGTCGCCCGTATCTTCCAGCCCTACCGACAAGCGGATCAGGCCAGGCGATATGCCCAAAGTGGCCTTTTGCGCCTCTGGCAAGCGTTGATGCGTGGTCGTGGCCGGATGCGTGGCAATGCTGCGCGCGTCGCCCAGATTGTTCGAGATTACAATAATGTTGAGCGCATTCAGGAAGCGGAACGCGGCCTCTTGCCCGCCTGCAAGTTCCAGCGCCAGAACCGTGCCGAACCCGTCCATCTGCGCGCTCGCAATCGCGTGCTGCGGATGGTCCGGCAGGCCCGGAAAAATCACGCGGGTCAGGCGGTTGTCGCCCTGCAACGCTTCGGCAATCGCTTGCGCGCTGGCGGCTTGCGCG
>CAYNWX010000170.1:0-11237 GCA_964401005.1 uncultured Natronohydrobacter sp. | reverse complement strand
TGGTGCCGCTGAAGGGACTCGAACCCCCGACCCCATCATTACGAATGACGTGCTCTACCAGCTGAGCTACAGCGGCCTTGGTGATCTTGCAGGCTGCCCTGCCCGATCTGATGCGCCTCTTAGCACCCGATTTCGGGGCAGACCAGACCCTTTATGCAGGTTTTTCGTCGGGCGTTTCCGGATGCGCGTCCCCGACCTCGATCACTTCGGCTTGGGCCTCGGCGGCAGGCTTGGGCAGGCTGCCCACGATCAGGGGCAACAATTCCGTTTGCGTGGCCGACGGGCCTGCGCTGTCGGGCACATCGCGCCATTCCAGCGTGTCGAAGGCACTGCAATTTTCGCAAATCGCCTGCCAGCTTGCATGCACATGCTGGCAATTCTGGCACACCCATTGTGTGCCGCGCTTGGCGGTCAGGGCGCGCGCTAGCCAGCCACGCACCACCGCGTCATCCGCGCCCTCGCCCCGTTCAATGGCGGCCATGATGGTCAGCGCGCGCATGCTGGGGTTGGTTTCGAACAAATCGCCCAGCGCGCGGCGCGCGCCGGGGAAATCTTCGTTGGCGATCAGCAATTCAGCATGCACCATGCGCGATTCGTCGGCACCGGGGTGCATTTTCAGAAGCTTCTGGAACCTGTTCAGGCGTTGGCGCGGCGACTCGCCCTTTTCAATCGCGGCATAGGCAGCGGCCAGTTCCGGGTGCGGGGCAACCTTCCATGCGCCCTTGATGGCCTTGGCCGCATAACCGCCTTTGCCTTGGGCGACCAAGGCTTGCGCCGCGGCCACGGCGGCAGGCACAAGGTCCGGCGACAGGCGATTGGCTTCCACTGCGGCTTCGCGCGCGCGTGTCAGATCGCCCCGAGCGGCCAAAGCGTCGGATTCCTGCAAAGCCAGCACCGCATCACGGCGGCGATAGACATCACGCGGCAAAAGACCGCTCGATTTCTTGATTTCCAGCGTTTTGCGTGCGCCTTTCCAGTCTTCGGCTTCGGTCTGCAATTTCAGCAGCGTATTTTGCGTGGCCTCGTGCGCCGGCTGCATGTCTAGCGCCTTCGCGGCCAATGCGCGGGCCTTGTCGGTCTCGCCCAATTCCAACTCGGCGCGGATCAGGCCCTGAATCCCGACAAAACGGCTGCGCGGGTCATCCAGCAAGCCTTTGTAATGCTCGATCGCCTTGGCGCTGTTGCCCTTCATCTCGGCAGCTTGCGCGATCAGCAGATTGGTCATGATCGGACGGTTGAGCAGCTTATGCGCCTTTTCCGCCTTGGCGATGGCCTGTTTCGCATCGCCCGAAGAATGCGCCAACATAGAGGCTAGCAGCGCATCCAACCCGCGCTTTTCGCGGTTGCGGGTAAAAAACCGACGGATTGCAGTTTCATCGCCATTCATGAAGCGCAGCACCGCGAAGGACAGCGATATCGCTTTCAGCACCAGCCAGAGCGCAATCAGAAACACCCCGAAAGCGATGGTGGCCTGAATTGGGCCAAGCGTGAATTCCAATTCGAAAATGCGCAGGCCAACGGTCTGGCCGCTATCCATCAGCGCACCCGCCCCGTAGGCAAGGCCGATCACGACCACGACAAAGACAAGGAGTTTCAGCAGCGTCCAGAACATGGTCTTATCCTTATCTTGTCGTCAAATCAGCTTGCAGCGTGTCGAGTGCTGCCTCTACATCCAGCCGAGTTTGTGCGGCGTTCAGCCAGTCGACCATTGCCGCGCGCCCGTCTTCGGGGAGCGCGGACAATTCGCCAAGCGCTGCGGCAAGGTCGCCAGCCTCTAACGCGGCACCCGCGCGCGAGGTCACGGCATCCGGGTCATCGCCTTCACGCGGGGCAAGCGAGCGCGCCCCGATTTGGGCGCGGAAGAAATTACCAAGTTTCTCGGTGGTAGAGTCAGCGGGCGCGGTTTGCAGGCTGGCGCTGATTGCGGCGCGCGCAGCGTCGCCAAAGCTTTCTTGCAGGGCCTCCAGCGTCTGCACACCTTGCGCGGCACTTTCGGCCACCGGATCGGGCAGTGCCACGCCGGCATCACGCAGTTGCGCTGTCGCTTCGGCAAAGGGCGCGCCGGTGACGAGGGCGGCGGCAATGCGGTCTAGCCCGGATTGTGCCAGCGCGCTGTCAACGGCAGCTTCCGCCTGTTCGATTTCGGCGGTAGCCAAGGCGCGCAGATCGGCCATTTCTGCCTGCAAGCCTGCAATTTGCTCTGGCAGCGGGGCATATGCACTTTGTAGGGCCGCGAGGCCCTGTTCAAGCGGGCCAAGATCAACTTCAGGTGCCGCCACGGGTTCTGGTAAAGCGGCGATCTGACCGCGCAGATCGTCCAGCGCGGCGTCAACCGCGCTTAGGTCCGGCGCGGCACTCGGTTCCAGCGCCGCGATTTGGGCTTCCAGTGCAGAAAGATCGGGACCTTGCGCAACCATTGCCCGCAATTCGGCAATTTCGGATTGCAGAGCCGTAAGCTCTGCATCAGGCGCGGGCGGCTGGGTGGTTTGCAAATAATGCGCGCCATAGCCAAGGCCCGCAGCAACAGCACCGCCCAAGAGCATGGGCAGAAAGCCGCCGCTCTTTTGTGGCGACGGGGATGGGTTCGCAGCTTGCTGGTCTGCGGTGGGCGACTCTACGGCAGGCCGAATTTCCGAATCGTCGGAAGCATCCGGTATACGTGTTTCTTTGGCGTCCGGGACATCTGATGCTTCGGGATCAATCGGGGTGTCTGTAATAGACCCGGAAGCTTCACCACCGCTCTCAGTTGGCGTGTCTGGCTCGGGCTCTGTCGTCTCAGCGGCGGCCGTTGCGGCATCATCCGATTTGGTTGTCTGCTCGGCCTCGGGAGTTGCATTGTCGCCAGCGGCGCTTGGCGCCTCGATGGGTTCAGCTGCCGGGGGTGTCGTGTCGGTATCCGCCGCCTCGGTCGATGAAACCACCTCTGCGTCAACAACATCAGCCGATTCCGGCGTCTCGGTGGTGCTGCGGGGTTTGCGGGGTGTGGTAGTCCGCTTGGTTGTGCTTGTCTTGCTCGTGGTTCTGCGCGCCACCGTTCATCCCCCATCCCGATTACGCCGCTTTGCAGCAACTATCCCAACACCTTATCGCGGGTTCCTGTCAGGCTCAAGCGCGGCATGCACCTGCGCCAAAGCTTGCACCATGCCCGCAAAATCGGGGCTGCGGGAAACCCAAAGACTGGCCAGCGGCAGCGCTCCAAGCCCGTTTGCAGCCGCCTCGCTTATGGCCAGCGCATGCAATTCGGCGCGTGGCGCGGTCAATTTGGCCCAAGCTTGCGCCAATAAACGGGCGCTGCGCGGGGAGAAGACCGGCAAGACCACCGGCCCGCTTCGCAAAAGGCAATCCCGCGCGGCAGCGGTCAACGGGCATTCAATCTGGTCATAGCCGATCACGCAACGCGCGCGCAGACCTGCGTCAGATAGCCGCCCGGCAAGGTCGGTCACGACATGCGCGCCGCGAACATGCACCAGCGGGCGGTCTGGCGGGGCGGCGCTCAATTCTGCAATCAGGGCTTCTGCGGTGCCTGCGCCTTGGTGCACTTGCGCGAACCCCACCGCCTGCGCAGCGGCGAACGTGCCCGGCCCGACGCACCAAACGGGCCAATCGCGCATGCCAGTCAGTGCAGCCAAGGCGCGCACGCCGTGTTGCGAGGTGAAGATCACCCCCTCACCCGGCAAGGGCAGGTCAAACGGGCGCAGCGCCACTTCTAGCAGCGGTGAAATCACAACTGCGCCCGCCCAATCAGCAGCGCTGGCGAATTCTTCCGCGCTGTCTTGCGGGCGGGTCAGCAGCAGCGTGGGCATGGTGCTCCCTCTTCCGGCACGGGATTGTGCGCATTTGCCCCAAGTGGTAGCTGCAACCATCCCCATTTGGCAACCAGAGCGCAAGATGACCCCCTCCCCCCAAGATTGCTGGACTGTTCTGGGGCTCGAAAGCTCTTGCGACGATACAGCTGCGGCGGTCTTGCGCGAAACCGGCACAGGCGCTGCGATCTTGTCGAATGTCGTTCTGGGGCAAACAGAGCTTCACGCGGCCTTTGGCGGCGTTGTTCCTGAAATCGCCGCACGCGCCCATGCCGAGAAGCTGGATCTGGCCGTGGAAGCCGCGCTTGCCCAAGCCGATGTCACGCTGGCCGAGATTGACGCCATCGCGGTCACCGCCGGACCGGGACTGATCGGCGGTGTGATGGCCGGCGTCATGCTGGCCAAGGGGCTGGCGGCAGCCACGGGCAAACCCATGGTCGGCGTGAACCACTTGGCCGGCCATGCTCTGACCCCGCGCCTGACGGATCGGATCGCGTTCCCCTACCTGATGCTGCTAGTGTCCGGCGGGCATTGCCAATTCTTGCTGGTCGAGGGTGCGGAAAGCTTCACCCGTCTTGGCGGCACGATTGACGACGCGCCCGGCGAAGCTTTCGACAAGGTAGCGAAACTTCTGGGGCTTGGCCAACCCGGCGGCCCGCTGGTCGAGGCAGAGGCCCGCAACGGCGACGCCAAGCGCTTTCCCCTGCCCCGCCCTTTGCTGGACCGGCCCGGCTGCGACATGTCTTTCTCTGGCCTGAAAACGGCCGTGCTCCGGGCGCGCGACGCGCTGGTGGCCCAGCAAGGTGGGCTGCACGCCCAAGACCGCGCCGATATCTGCGCCAGTTTTCAGGCCGCGATGGCAGATGTGCTGGCCGAAAAAACCCGCCGTGCCTTGGCCCAGACGCAAACGCCGGTTTTTGCCGTAGCGGGCGGCGTCGCGGCCAACCAGCTTTTGCGCGCAGCGTTGGAACAGATCGCGGCAGAGGCTGGCGCGCGTTTTCTCGCCCCGCCGCTTAAGCTCTGCACCGACAACGCGGCGATGATCGCTTGGGCCGGGCTAGAGCGCCTGCGCACGGGCGCGCGTGACGACATGAGCCTTGCCGCGCGCCCGCGTTGGCCGCTTGATCAGACCGCCGCACCCATGTTGGGCGCTGGCAAGAAAGGTGCCAAAGCATGAATGTTGCCATCCTTGGGGCAGGCGCCTTCGGAACCGCCCTCGCCTGTGCCCTTGGCAATGCGCAGCTTTGGGCACGCGACCCACAGCATGCCGCAGAGATGGATCAGGCCCGCCAGAATGCCCGGCGTCTGCCGGGGGTGGATTTGCCCGATGGGGTCAGGGTGACCGGCGATTTGGCCCAGATCGACGCTGAAATCCTGCTTCTGGCCATGCCCATGCAGCAAATGCGCGGGTTCTTGGCCGAGAATGCCGCAAAGCTGGCACCGCACATTCTCGTCGCCTGCTCCAAAGGTGTGGACATGGACTTGCTGATCGGCCCTGTGGGCGTGATCGAACGCGCTCTTCCGGGCACCCGCGCCGCCCTTCTGACCGGCCCCAGCTTTGCCGCCGATATCGCGCGCGGCCTACCCACCGCACTTACCTTGGCCGCCCGCGACGAGGATTTGGGCGAGATGCTACAAACCCGGCTTTCCACCGATAACCTGCGCCTTTACCGCAATACCGATGTGACCGGCGCCGAACTGGGTGGCGCTTTGAAGAACGTGATCGCTATTGCGGCAGGCATGGTGATCGGCGCGGGCTTTGGCGAATCGGCGCGTGCGGCCCTTATGGCGCGCGGCTATGCTGAAATGCAGCGCTTGGCCCTTGCCCTTGGCGCAGACAGCGAAACCTTGGCGGGCCTGTCGGGCTTTGGTGATCTTGTGCTGACCTGCGGGTCCGAGAAATCGCGCAATTTCCGCTACGGGCTGGCGCTTGGCGCGGATGCCGAGTTCGACGCCAGCACCACGGTCGAAGGCGCCGCCACCGCCCGCGCCGTGGCGCGTCTGGCCATTGAACGCGGCGTGGATATGCCCATAACCCGTATGGTCGCCGCCGTTCTGGACAATATGCTGACCCTGACCGAAGCCAAGGGCGCGCTGCTCGCCCGCCCTCTGACCGTGGAGTAAGACATGCCCCTTTTCATGATGGTTTGCACCGACAAACCCGGCGCGCTGGATCTGCGCAAAGCCACGCGCGACGCGCATCTGGCCTATGTGCGCGATACAGGCTGTGTGGTGCAGGCCGGCCCGCTGCTGGACAATGCAGGCGAGATGGCGGGGTCGCTGATCGTGCTGGACCTGCCCGATATGGCTGCGGCAACGGCTTGGGGCATGAATGACCCCTACGCTATGGCAGGGCTGTTCGCGGATGTGCGCTTGCAGGAATGGAAAAAGGTCATCGGCTGATGCGCTACTGGCTGATGAAATCCGAACCCGACGCGTTTTCATGGGATGATCTGGTCGCCAAGGGCGACGCGGGCGAGGAATGGGATGGCGTGCGCAATTACCAAGCCCTCAACATGATGCGCGAAATGGCGCTTGGCGACCGCGCCTTCTTCTACCATTCGCAAAGCGACAAAGCCGTGGTGGGCATAGCCGAGGTGATCGCCACCGCTCACCCGGACAGCACAACGGATGACCCACGTTGGGAATGTGTGGATATACGCGCAATTACGCCCCTCAAAACGCCTGTAACGTTGGAAATGTGCAAGACCGATCCTCGTTTGGCCGATATGGCGCTGTTGAAACAGGCGCGCCTGTCAGTTCAGCCTGTTCGGCCAGAGGAATGGGCGGTGATCTGCGAATTGGGCGGTGTTTAGGTGCCGCAGAAGGTGACGACTTTGGGCGCGCTGTCCGGGGCAGGTTCGGCAAAAGCCTCGCTGCCGTCGCGCAAGGTAAACGGCTTCTGAACATGTTCCAAAAGTGACAGGAACGGGTTCAGGTCGCCTTGGTCGCTCGCCGCTTCTAATGCGTGCTCTACCAGATGGTTACGTGGAATATAGATCGGGTTGACCGCCCGCATACGCTCTGCTGCTGTATCAGGATTTTGTAAGCTTGCGCGCAGCTTTGCCAACCATCCAGCAACGCCGGATCCATCCGTGAACAGCCTCATAAGGGCGCTGTCGTCGCCCAGAACCGCATCCGGCAAAGCGCGGAAAAAGCCGGTGAAATCCGCCCTCTGCCCCGTCAGCAGGCTGTGCAGACCATCGACCAGGCCTTCGGGGCATGGCCCCTCAAAGCCCAGCTTGCGCGCGAACACGTCCAGCCACGCGGCGCGATACTTGTCCTGCACGCCCTCGACTGCCTCGGTCGCAAGCGCGATGGCACTGTCCTGATCGGGGTCGATCAGCGGCAACAGCGCCTCTGCCAGCCGTGACATGTTCCACAAAAGGATTCCGGGCTGGTTGCCATAGGCATAACGCCCGCCATGGTCGATGGAACTGAACACTGTGGCCGGATCGTAACTGTCCATGAAGGCGCAGGGGCCATAGTCGATGGTTTCGCCAGACAGAGTGCAATTGTCGGTATTCATTACCCCATGCACGAAGCCCAAACCCATCCACTGCGCCACAAGCTGTGCCTGCCGGGCACCCACGCGCGACAGGAATGCAAGATAGCGCCCCTCGGTCCCTGTCAGATCGGGATCATGCCGCGCAATAGCGTAATCGGCTACACGCGCGACCATATCTGCCTGACCACGCGCGGCGAAGAATTGCAGCGTGCCCACGCGCAGATGGCTGGACGCGCTGCGCGCCAGAACTGCCCCCGGTTCCAGCCCATGCTGGCGCAAAACCCGGTCGCCGGTGGTGCAGGCCGCCAGCGCGCGCGTGGTCGGAATGCCCAAAGCCGCCACGGCTTCAGACACCAGATACTCGCGCAAAACCGGCCCCAGCACCGCGCGCCCGTCGCCGCCCCGCGAAAAGGGCGTGCGACCAGAGCCTTTCAGGTGGATGTCGTGGCGCGTTCCATCGGGCGCCACCACCTCGCCCAGCAGATAGGCGCGCCCATCGCCCAGTTGCGGGTTGAAGCTGCCGAATTGGTGGCCCGCATAGGCCTGCGCGATAGGCTGCGCGGTCGCGGGCGCAGAATGGCCAGACAGCATAGCCACGCCATCGGGGCTTTGCAGATAATCCGCGTCCAGCCCCAAATGCGCGGCCCATGCCGTGTTCAAAATCACCAAGTCAGGCTCCGCCCAACCCTGCGGCGCGACTGACACATAGGCGCCTGTCAACTCGCGGGCATAAGTGTTGTCGAATGCGATGGGCATTTTTTGTCCTTGGCTGCGTCAACGATCAGGTAAGCATTTCATGGCACCCTGACCAGAGATAGTCACCCAAGCCGGAGGTCAGACACCCAGACAATAGCGCATCACCGCCTTTTGGGCGTGCAGGCGGTTCTCGGCCTCGTCGAAGACGACCGATTGCGGGCCATCCATGACGGCATTCGTCACCTCTTCCTCGCGGTGCGCGGGCAGGCAATGCATGAACAGCGCGTCAGGCTTGGCGTGGCTCATCAATGCATCATTGACCTGATAGGGACGCAACAGGTTGTGGCGGCGTTCTCGGTTCGACTGGCTGTCATGCATGCTGACCCAAGTATCGGTCACGACCAGATCGGCCCCGGCCACGGCACGCGTGGCGTCGCGCATGATCTCGACATGGACGCCACGGTCGCGGGCAAAGGCTACCGCTTTTGCGTCTGGGTCGAGCGCATCGGGACCGGCGAAGACCATGTCGAACCCAAACTGCCCCGCCGCATGCAGGAAAGAGGCGCAGACATTGTTGCCGTCACCCAGCCAGACAACGCGGCGACCACGGATTGGGCCGCGATGTTCTTCATAGGTCAGGATATCGGCCATGATCTGACACGGATGGCTTTCATTGGTCAGCCCGTTGATGACCGGCACAGAGGCATATTCGGCCAATTCGTGCAGCACGGTTTCCTCAAAAGTGCGGATCATGATCAGGTCCACGTAGCGCGACAGCACGCGCGCGGTGTCGGCAATGGTTTCGCCATGCCCAAGCTGCATTTCGGACCCCGACAGAACCATGCTCTGCCCGCCCATCTGACGCACGCCCATATCAAAGCTGACGCGCGTGCGGGTCGAGGGTTTCTCGAAAATCAGCGCGACCATGCGACCGTTGAGCGGTTGGTCGTCATCGGGTGTGCCCTTGGGCCGATCTGCGCGCGCCTCTTTCATGCTGCGGGCCTGATCAATCATCGCGCGCAGGGCCGCACGGTCTGTGGTATGGAGGTCGAGGAAATGCGGCATGGCGTCGGACCTTCTGGCTAAGGGCGGGATGCGAGGGCGCTGCCCTCGCGCTCCCGGAGTATTTGGAGCAAGATGAAATCAGGCAAGGGTTTGAGCAGCCCTGTCCAAGCGAGCAATGGCCTCTGCCAATTCTTCTGCTGTGATGGTCAGGGGCGGCAAGAGGCGCACCACATTGTCGCCGGCGGGCACAGTCAGCAGATGCTGTGCTTGGGCCGCCTTGACCACGTCAGCATTGGGCGCACGGCATTTCAGGCCAAGGATAAGCCCCTGACCACGCACGGCTTCGAACACATCCCGGTGCGCAGCGACCAGCCCTTCAAGGCTTTGGCGGAAATCAGCGCTTTTGCGCTGCACATCTTCCAAGAACCCGGGCGCGGTGATGATCTCGACCACCTTGGCCCCGATGGCGCAGGCCAGCGGGTTGCCGCCATAGGTCGAGCCGTGCGTGCCGGCATTCATACCGCTTGCGGCGCGCGCATTGGCCAGCACAGCCCCCAGCGGAAAGCCGCCGCCAATGCCTTTGGCGACCATCATGATGTCGGGCGCGACCCCGGCCCATTCATGCGCAAAAAGTCGCCCGGTGCGGCCCATACCGCATTGCACCTCGTCCAGCACCAACAGCGCGCCGGTGCTGTCGCAGGCATCGCGCAGGCCCTTGAGGCATTGGTCGGGCAAGGGACGAATGCCGCCCTCGCCCTGCACGGGTTCGATCATCACCGCAGCGACATTGCCACCCAGTGCAGCGCGCAGCGCGTCGTGGTCGCCCCATGGCAACACTTTGAAACCGGGCATGAGCGGGCCGAAACCCTTGGTCATCTTTTCCGACCCCGCAGCGGCAATCGCCCCGGTGGAGCGGCCATGAAACGCCCCCTCGAATGTCAGGATGGTGGGGCGATCCTCGCCATTCTCATACCAATATTTGCGCACCATCTTGATGGCCAATTCCGCGGCCTCTGTGCCGGAATTGGTGAAGAACACGGTATCGGCGAAGGTGTTGTCCACCAGCGCTTGCGCCAGTTGTTCCTGCGCCGGGATGGTGTACAGGTTCGAGACGTGCCACAGCGCCTGCGCCTGCTCGGTCAGCACTTGCACCAGCGCAGGGTGCGCATGGCCCAGCGCATTCACCGCGATGCCCGAGGTCAGGTCAAGATATCGCGCGCCCGAGGCTTCCGTCAGCCAAGCGCCTTCGCCTTTGACAAAGGAGAGCGGCGTGCGGTTATAGGTGGGCAGAACCGGCGGAAAAGGGGCGTTCATGGGCAATGTCCCGTTGGAAACGAAGCCTTTGACCTGCCAAAGCGGCGCGGCCAAGTCAACACAGGTTATGAGAGAGAGGGCGCGCCAAAGGCGCACAGAAAATCACACGCCGGAGCGACGTCGCAAGATAAGGGGGAGATGCAATTCTGTGAGAATGGGGCGCGCGGTACACCAAGGCGCGGTAAGAGTAAACGATCAGTCGCCAATCACGCGCAGCGATTTGCGCTCGATCACTTTCAGCACCTGCGCCAGATCATGCCCGCGTTTCAGGATCTGCCCATCCATGCCAACGACCATATACATGCCTTGTCGGTTGCGCAGGGCTGGGTGTTTCTCGATCCTGTAGAGCGGGGTTTCCGCCGTGCGCCGAAACACCGAGAAGACCGCTGATTGGCTGAGACATGAAATCCCATAGTCGCGCCATTCAGCCGCCGCGACCATGCGCCCGTAAAGCGACAGGATGACCCCCAATTCGCGCCGGTCGAAGCTGACCTGCGTGCCTAGGGCGGAAAAGGGGATCTGCATGTTCATGTAAACAGAGTGTGACGCGCCGCGCGGAAAATCAAGCCCGGAGCAAGTAGGCATCGTTTTCGCGCCCGGAAAAGACGCAGACAGGCTTGCGCCTCACCCCTGTGCCGGGCCATGCTGCGCGCAACCATAAAGATCTGGAGGATCCACTCATGCGCACACGCGCCGCAGTTGCCCTAGAGGCCGGAAAACCCTTGGAAATCATGGAGGTGAACCTTGACGGCCCCAAGGCCGGAGAGGTTCTGGTCGAGATCAAGGCCACGGGCATTTGCCACACAGATGAATTCACCCGCTCGGGCGCGGACCTGGAAGGGCTGTTCCCGTCCATTCTGGGCCATGAAGGGGCGGGGATCGTTTTGGAAGTGGGCGAAGGTGTGACCACG
>CAYNWX010000169.1:0-11753 GCA_964401005.1 uncultured Natronohydrobacter sp. | reverse complement strand
GGGGCGCACCTCGTCGCGGAATTTCCACTGGATGTGATAGAGCGTCAGCGGCAAATCCTTGTAGCTAGTCACATGGCTGCGGAAGATGTCGGTGATCAGCTCTTCATTCGTCGGACCATAGAGCATGTCGCGGTCATGGCGGTCTTTGATGCGCAGCATTTCCTGACCGTAATCATCATACCGCCCGCTTTCGCGCCACAGGTCCGCCGATTGCAGCGTGGGCATGAGCATCGGGATATGGCCCGCGCGGATCTGTTCTTCATGCACGATCTGTTCGATGCGCTTGAGCACTTTGTAGCCAAGCGGCAGCCACGAATAGATCCCGGCGCTCGCCTGTTTGATCATGCCCGCACGCAGCATCAGCCGGTGGCTGACGATCTGCGCCTCGGACGGGGTTTCCTTCAGCACGGGCAGGAAATAGCGGGTCAGGCGCATGGGGTGTCCTTTGGCATCTGCGGTCTGATGCCGGTGTAAGGCTTGGCGCGGGCAGGGGCAAGGCGGGTTGTCGTAGCTCACGCCGCGATGCCGTGTTGTCACGAACCTGTCAGCGAGATGATCCTATCGCGGCGCCTGCCAGTAACCCTAATGCCTATCACAAAATCGGAGAGACCTATGACCCCTGCATTTCGCAAAGTGCTCGCAGCCGCCGCTGTCGGCTTTGGTTTAACAAGTGCGGCCTCGGCCCAGAGCATTGTCGACATTGCCGCAGGCGATGATCGCTTCTCGACGCTGGTGGCCGCCGTTCAAGCGGCTGATTTGGCCGAAACGCTTTCTGGCCCCGGCCCATTTACCGTGTATGCGCCAGTGAACGATGCGTTTGCGGCTCTGCCCGAGGGCACGGTGGAAACCCTGTTGCAGCCCGAAAACAAGGGGCAGCTAACCAATGTGTTGCTTTACCATGTCGACGACCGCAAGCTGACCGCTGAGATGATTCCGCATGGGTCTAACTTCTTCAAGCCGCTGCTGACGTCAGAGCGTCTGTGCATTACTCGCGATCGCGATGGCGTTTCGATTGCGGATGGGACGGGCGATAGCGCTACGGTCGTGATCGCGAATATAGAGGCCGATAACGGCGTAATTCATGTGATCGATAAAGTGTTGTTGCCGGGCACTCGTCCTGCTTGCCATTAAGCCGACTGTCAAAAGCCGCCCATCCTCGGGCGGCTTTTCTAGGTATTGATCCTTTTAATAGGGTTGTTTTGGACCACGATCCCCGCTCAGCGATTGCTGCCGCCGTTCGACCAGCAACTCTATCGCGTCGGCCAGATGCTCGCGCTGGATGTTGCGGTCGCCGTTTGCCACGCGGATGCGGTGGGCCTCTATCATCACGTCGGAATGTCGGCAGCCTTCGGGCGGCTCGAACCGGTAGCTTGCCAGTTCGATCCGCAGGCCTAGCGGGTCGCGGAAGTAGATCGAATCCATGAACCCGCGATCCTTCGGCCCCGAATGGCGCACCCCGCGTGCGTCCAGCCGCTTGGCCACCTGCCAGAAGCTCGCCTGAGAGACGTTGAAGGCCAGATGGTGCAGGCTGCCCGTGTCTTCGGGCACGGCTTTCGGGTCGGGTTTGCGGGTTTCATTGGTGAAGATAGTAATCAGGCGCCCATCGCCGGGGTCGAAATACAAATGCCCCTCATCCGGGTCGTCCAGATTGGGCTGGTCGAAGATGAAGGGCATGCCCAGCACCCCTTCCCAAAAATCAATCGAGGTCTGTCGATCCGCACCAATCAGCGTGATGTGATGCACCCCTTGGGTCTGGATCTTGCGAAATTCGGTGTCTGACATGGCGGACCTCTTGGCTAGCTGATCCGCTAAACTTAACGCTCTTGGCCCAGCTTGTCCTGTTCATGGCCGCACAGGCGCTGTTTGCCAAGCCTTGCGCCTGCGCCAGCCTGACGCCCCAAGGGACTTTAGGCGACCGGTTCTGCCTCTGTCGCGGAGGCTTTCGGCGCTACCGCCATTTGGGCGCGGGTGGCGGCTATCGCGGTCAGGGCCGGGCGTTCGCTTTCGGCCACCGCGCGTGTCAGTGCGCGCAGATAGGTTGGGTCGTCATGGCGCTTGCGCAGCAGGTTGGCCGCGCGCAACCCGGTCAGCCGCCGAGTCGCGGCAAGTTCAATCAGCGGGACGAGCAGGTTCATCCGCGCCAAGGCTTCGGGTGTTGGTCCGTAAAGCTTGGGGCTGCGCAGCATATGCACGAAGGGGCGACGAAATAGGGCAGCATGCATGCTGTCCTCTGCGCGTGAGGGGTCATACAGGATGAAAGCGTTGCGGCTGCCATCTAGCATATCGGGGGCAAAGCCGAAGCGCGTGCGGAAATCCAGACGGCGCGCCCACTTATAGCGCGCGTCCCAAGGTGCAATTTCCGGGTCGAGCGTAGCTTGCGGAGCGATGGCCAAAACGGTTGCACCCGGCGCGGTCAGGCTGAAGGCGCAGGCGGCGTAGCCCGCCATGCCCGCGCCATAGAACAATACCCGCTTGAAGCTTTCAAAGAAGCCTTCGTCAATCTGCGCATCGAAAAAATCCAGCACTTCGGTGTCGCGATACCAGCGCGGCGCGCGCGCTATCAGGCCCAGATGCGACCAGCCATGCGCTTCGGCGACCAGCAAGCCCAAGGGCTTGTGCTCCGGCCCGGTGGTGCGGCACTCGGCAATCGTCTCGAAACTGACGATCAGCGTGTCGTCGCCATCGGCAAAAAACGCGGCATGATGCGCGCCCAGCGGCGTGAAGCACCCGACCTCATCGCCCAATTCATCCAGTCGGGCGAGCCATTCGGCATCGGTGCGCGCGGTTGAAAGATCAATGTCGGTCATGGGTGTCCTACCGGGTCTGGGCTTGGCCCAAACTACCGGGCGGCATGTCGCGTGGCAAATGCCAGATGGCCAAAGCAGGGCGTAATTCGGGCAAAATAAGGGCATGCACGTTGGATTGTTTAAAGCGCACGGCCATTGTCCAGTTTGGGCTTTGATTGTTGCCTGTTTGATTTGACAGGGGGCTTGGTTTTTTTCGCGTTTTGATTCAGATCAAGGATCAGATCACACAATCATAATATTTGGATACATGTTTTCGGCCATTTGTCCGGGAACACTTTCCTCCCTGTCCCGCCGACGCGCGGGCGACTAACCCGCCCTGTTCTGGGCGGGTTTTTTTATGGTGCTGCGGCATGCGGATGCGGGTTGTTGCCGGATACTTCAGCATGCATAGTCTCTTCATGGGCAAAAGAGCAGGGAACGCATTGGGAAAACCGCGCGGTCAGTTTCGGCATGGTCTGCTAGTCGGGCTTGCCGTTATCTTGATGGTGGTCTTCATCTTGGGCCTGTCCCAGCCGGTGGCCGCCCAAGCGCCAGATGCGGCAGTGCTGGCCGATCGGCGCGAACAGGCAATTGATCTTTGGCTTGCCGATCAAGAGCTCGAAGGATTGCGGGCATTGGCGCAGCTTGCCCAACAGGGCGACGTGAAGGCGCAGCTATTGTTGGGGCTGATCGATAAATTCGCAGAATTACAGGGCGCAGAGCTGATCGTCATGCCGCGGGTCGAGCGTCTGGCGCTGTTACGCGCGCCCGGCGGAATGTCTGGCCGCAACTGGGTTCATTTCGCAGCGCAGCAGGGTGATCCCATCGCGGTTGCATGGACGGATCTTTGGTCGATGGAGGCGGGGCTGGATACGGCCAAAACCCTTGCCGCGCTGGATGAGCCGCGCGCCTTGGCCGAAACGCTGATTACTTTGGTCAAGCGGCGTGAGAGCGGGTTCCCCGCAGAGGTTTTGGCGCAAGCCTGGTATCCGCAAACATTGCTGATGCTATCTGAAAACCGCGTGTTGCGCGATGAAGATGCCGCCAAGCTGCATCCGGGCGACCCGCAGCATCGGTTCGGGACCAAGGGTAAGCCAGAGCCAGAAGCGTTGCGCGACTGGTTGCGGACATCGGCTGTCGCACGCCCAATTCGTGCAGTTTGCACGGCGCAATGTCCAGATCAACAGCAGGCTTGCACTATGGCCCTTTATAAGGCGCTTGGCAGCTACGTGGGGTTGTTGACGCATGCAAGCCCCGTCAATGCGCTGATAGCCGAAGATCGGTTCGCAGACAGCCCACGCGGGCAAGCGGCCTTGGCACGGCGCATCATGTTAATGCGGTCCACCCGCATGCGCGAAGCCGAGCACGATAAGCTGGCACAGATCAGCTTATGTGCTGCCGATTGGCTTGGCGCGCAATTCGACGTGCATAACGCCCGCAAAATTCCTGCGCCACAATAACCAAGTTTGAGCTTGCGCGGGGTGAATATTCCGACTAAAAAAGTCGGGTTGGGCGCAGCCAAGAGCACATGGAGCGCAGCCACACCTGACGCAGAGTTATCTCATGCTGAAGGAACAAAATCATGAAGTATTTCGTCCGTGTAGCCTGTGTCGCCGCGTTGGCCGCAGCGCCTGCCTTGGCGCAAGACAGCGTCGATCACTACGCACCCCAACCGTCAGAAACGCTGGAACAGGCGCTGGATAACTTCTTGGAATACAACGCCTTCATGGCGGAAATTTTGGCCAAGGACAGCTTGACCCCCAATGACATGGAAGACGTCCATCAACTGACCTACACGATCGAAGCGGCCCTCGCCAAGATGATCGCGGAAAGCAGCGCATTGGCGGTGCAGCTTGAAATTGTGCATCACTGGTCCGAGGGCACGAATGGCGAGCGGCTGAAAGAGCACGGCCAGACCTATCTGGAAATGGCGCAAAAGTTGGTGCCATGAAGCACGGGTGCGCGGGGCGATGCGTCCCGCCCCCATTGATTAGGTATTATCTGCCCGTGTGCCCCACAAGTCATACTCCCCGGCCTCGTCCACCTTGACCGTGACGATATCGCCGGGGGCCAGTCCTTCGGTGCCGTCGTCAATGAACAGGTTGCCGTCGATTTCCGGCGCATCGGCCTTGGTGCGGCACGTGGCGATACCGTCTTCATCAATGTCATCGACGATGACCTGCATCACCTGACCAACCTTGGCGGCCAGTTTTGCCTCTGAAATGGTCTGCGCCTTTTGCATGAAGCGGTCCCAACGCTCGGCTTTCACCTCATCCGGCACATGGTCGGGCAGGGCATTGGCACGGGCGCCGGCTACGTTTTCGTATTGAAAGCAGCCGACACGGTCGAGTTGCGCCTCGTCCAGCCAATCCAGCAGGGTCTGGAATTCCGCCTCGGTCTCTCCCGGATAGCCGACGATGAAGGTCGAACGCAGGGTGATGTCGGGGCAAATCTTGCGCCATGCCGCGATATGATCGAGCGTGCGTTCGGCATGGGCGGGGCGCGCCATGCGCTTTAGCGTGTCTGGGTGCGCATGCTGGAACGGAATGTCCAGATAGGGCAACACCAAGCCATCGGCCATCAGCGGGATCAGGTCGCGCACTTGCGGGTAGGGGTAGACATAATGCAGCCGCACCCATGCGCCCAAAGAGCCCAGATCGCGCGCCAGATTGGTGATATGCGCACGGTGGCCTTTATCCTGCGCGTGCTTGATATCCACGCCATAAGCCGACGTATCTTGCGAAATCACCAGCAACTCCCGCACACCCGCCTTGACCAGCTTTTCAGCTTCGCGCATCACCGCATGGGCCGGACGGCTAACCAAGCGCCCGCGCATGTCGGGGATGATGCAGAACTTGCACTTGTGGTTACAACCCTCTGAAATCTTGAGGTAACTGTAATGCCGTGGTGTCAGACTGACGCTGGAAGCGGGCAGAAGGTCAATGAACGGATCAGGGCTTGGCGGCACCGCCTTGTGCACGGCATCAAGCACCTGCTCATATTGGTGCGGCCCGGTCACGGCCAAGACCTTGGGATGCGCGCCCGTAATATAGTCAGGTTCCGCGCCCAGACATCCGGTCACGATCACGCGGCCATTCTCGGTCAACGCCTCGCCAATGGCATCGAGCGATTCCGCCTTGGCGCTGTCCAGAAACCCGCAAGTGTTCACGATCACTGCGTCCGCGCCGGTGTAATCGGGGCTGATTGCAAAGCCCTCGGCGCGCAGGCGCGTCAGAATGCGTTCGCTATCGACCAGCGCCTTGGGGCAACCTAGGCTGACCATGCCGATGGTGGGCTGGTTGGGGCGCGGGGTGGCATCGCGCATCTGCGCGCGCGGGGCGAGGTCGGGGCGAAGCGAGGGCGGGTTTTGCGACATGCGCGCCATATAGTCCCGCGCGGGCCCACAGGGAAGCAAAATCCCGGAGCATGTCGCGCAAAAGTGGATTGCGGTTTTGCCCAAGAAGACATGCGGCATAATCAGGTTAGCGCGGTTTTTCGGCCATCAGCACCGAATAGGTGATCGCACCCATCGTGTCGCCCGAGTTCGGTCCGGCCCCTTCTATCATATAAGGGCCGACCAGCCCCGCCACAGCGTTGCGGATCAGGTATTTCGGCATGACATGTTTCAGCACGCGGTATTTCCACGACTGAAAGAACTTGGCCGCGCGGTTGTGCAAATAGCGCATGCCGGCAATGGATTGGTCGGTCAGGTCTTCGCTGCGCAGCACCACAAGCCCCGCGCGGGTGAGGGCCGATTCCCACGCCTCGATCATGTGAAAGCCACCGGTTACCGCGGTCGTCACCTCGAACAAGCGCGCGGCGGTGCGCACGTCTTCTGGGGCCGCATCAAAATCGGCGCGGCGGAAGCCGTCATACATCACGAAACGCCCACCGGGTGCGATGGCAGCCGCGATCTGCGCCGCGACCGCGTCCAGATCTTGAGCGTAGCAGAGCGTTTCCAGACCGAACACAACATCCGCACCGTGCAACTCGGCCGGAATATCGGTGTAGCTGCCTTGACGGAAGCCTGCATTTGGCAGATGCGCCGCGTCTTTGCCGGAAGTTTTAACGTGATGTTCCATCAGGTCCAGCCCGGTGAATTGCACATCGGGGTGGTCCGGGGCCAAGGCAATGGTATTGAAACCCATGCCGCTGCCCAGTTCCAGCACGCGAGATGCCTGCACCTGCCGGATCTGATACGCCACATCGCGGATTTGCGCGAAATAGCCGTCGGCGGTGTAAACCCCGTCGGGGTTCAGCGCCATGTGCATACAGCCCTTTTCCGAATGTACCCGCTTGTAGCCGGGTTCGGATTGGACGTAATAGGGCTTCAGAATATCCGTACCCTCATCTGCTAGAATAGATTCAACGCCAAATACCCGATCCACATGCGCCAAGGCCTCTGACAGCGGCATTGCAAAGGGCGTGGTCTTGGCATGGGGCATGGGGTGTGGTCCTTTCGGCATACTTAGCCGTTGCCACGCGCAAAACGCCCGGCTTCCTCTGCCGCACGGCGCAATGCGCGCGACTTGTTCACGGTTTCTTCGTATTCGGCCTCTGGGTCGCTGTCATAGACCACGCCTCCACCCGCCTGAATATAGAGCGTCTGGTCCTTTAACACGGCGGTGCGTAGGCAAATGCACATGTCCATTTCGCCATTTGCCGAAAAATACCCCGCGCCGCCGCCATAGACGCCGCGCTTTTCCGGCTCCAGCTCGTCGATAATCTCCATCGCGCGGACCTTGGGCGCGCCGCTGACCGTGCCCGCGGGCAGACCGGCCAGCAGGGCCGAAAGCGCATCTTGCCCTTCGGCCAATTCGCCCACCACGTTAGAGACGATATGCATGACATGACTGTAGCGTTCGATCACGAATTCCTCGGTCGGGCGCACAGTGCCGATGCGGGCAACACGGCCCACATCATTGCGGCCCAGATCCAAAAGCATCAGATGTTCAGCCAATTCCTTGTGGTCAGCCAGCAGATCGGCCTCGTGCGCGCGGTCGTCCTCGGGCGTGGCACCGCGGGGGCGGGTGCCTGCAATTGGGCGGATTGTCACCTCGCCATCGCGCAACCGCACAAGGATTTCTGGGCTCGCGCCGATGACCTGAAACGGCCCATCAGACAGCGCGAAATCGAAGTAGAACATGAAGGGCGAGGGGTTCATGCGCCGTAACGAGCGATAAAGCGCGAAGGGCGGCAGGGCAAAGCGCTGCGACCAGCGTTGCGAGGGCACGACCTGAAAGATTTCGCCCGCGCGGATGTAATCCTTGGCCTTTTCCACGGCGGCTAGGTAATCGGCCTTGGCGAAATTTGACACGGGCGCGCCGATGGGGGCGTCGGCCTCTGTCAGCTCACGCGGCGTGCCGGGCAGGCCGCGTTCCAGATCGCGCACCGCGTCCATGACCCGCTCGGCGGCTTGGGCATAGGCGGCGCGTGCGGGCAGGCCGCTGGCCACCCAAGCGGGCGCGACCACGATTACCTCGCCCTTTACCCCGTCCAGAACTGCCACAACCGAAGGGCGCAGCATCAGCGCATCGGGCGCGCCGATCGGGTCGGGGTTCATGTCGGGCAGGTGTTCGACCAGCCGGATCATGTCATAGCCCAAATAGCCGAACAGGCCCGCGCAGGCAGCAGGCAGGTCATCTGGAATGTCTATGCGCGATTCGGCCAGTAGCGCGCGCAAAGCATCCAAAGGGGCCGCGTCCTGATCTTCCCACGCGTCCGAGTCAAACCGGGCCTGACGGTTAAGCCGCGCAGCCGTGCCCCGGCACTGCCAGACCAAATCGGGTTTCATACCGATGATGGAATAGCGCCCGCGCACCTCGCCCCCGGTCACGGATTCGAGGATGAAACTGTCGCGCGCCCCGCCTGCCAGTTTTAGATACAGCGATACCGGCGTATCCAGATCAGCCGCCAGCCGCATATAGACAAGCTGGTTTTCGCCGCGCGACCAAGCGGCCTCGAACCGGTCAAAATCGGGGGTCAGGTTGGCCATCGCTTAGAAGCTCTGCTGAACGGCGTCGATCATTTGCTGATTGATCTGGATCGGCAGACCATCGCGCAGCGCGGCCCCGAAATAGCCAAACAGGTCTTGCGTATAGCTTTGGGTAACCTGTGCTTCCAAGGCGCGGCGTATCTGCTGGGTGCTGTCCAAGTCTGGGTCGGGGGCGGCGACCGCGTGCAACTGCACCAGATGCACGCGCGTGCCTTCCGACACGATGGAAAGCGCGTTTTCATCCAGCTCAAACGCTTCCGTCAGCACCGCGCGGGGCAGGTCCGGCACCGGGTCCGAGCGCGACAGATCGGCAAATCGCAGGCTGTCCAGACCAAGTGCGTCAATCGCGGTGCCGCCCTCAACCTCGATGCGCAAAGCCTGAGCTTGCTCCATCAGGCGCGTTTCGATCTGCGCATTCTGCCAATCGCGCACCACTTGCGTGCGAATGTCGTCCAGCGGGCGCGGCGCTTCGGGCAATTCTTCGACCAGTTCCACCGCGAACATGCCGCCATCGGCCAGAATGGTAATCTCGGCAAAGTCGCCGGGCTGAATGCTGGCGGCCACTTCGCGGAACTCTTCGTAAGCGGCAATGCCGTCTTGCGTGTCCAGTCGCCAGTCGATCTGGCCCGCCTGCATGTCGGTTTCCTCGGCCAATTGAGTCACAGACGCGCCGCCGGCAAGCAGGTCTTCATACAGGTCCAGATTGTCACCCAGCGTCCGGCGTGCACGGTCCATCAGCACCTCGTCGCGCAATTCGTCGCGGGCCTCTTCGAACGGGGTTTCGCGCGCGGCCAGAATGGCGTTCATACGAAAGATGGCCGGGCCAAGGTCGGTTTCAACCGGGCCAGCGATGCCCGGCTCTGTCAGCGCGAAGACAACTTCGCCCGCGTCCTCCAGCGCCTCGCGGGTCACGTCGCCAAGGTCGGTGTCTTCCAGCGACAGACCGCGCGCGGCAACCACCTCTTCGAACGTTGTTTCGCCCGTCGCAATGCGCGCGACGGCGTCTTGGGCTGCAGACATGTCGGGCAGGATCAGCCGTTCCACAAGGCGGCGCTCGGGTTGACGGTATTGCGCGGCGCGCGCGTCATAGGCAGCGCGCAACTCGGCTTCGTCGGCTTCCAGCGTGTCGAGCAGCATTTCCGGCGTGATCCAAGCGTAATCCAGCCGTTTGCCAGCAGGCAGCGTGTAGGCGTCGATATTGTCGGTATAATATTCGCTTAGCGCCGCGTCATCCGGTTGGCCGACGGGGGTTTCCAGATCGGCCGCAGTCAGTGTCAGCACGGTGAAATCGCGGGTCTGCGCCTGAAAGATCAGCAGCGGGTCAACCAGCCCTGTGGGCGCGCTGGCCCCGCCGATAGCGGCCAGTTGCAAGATAGAGCGGGCAATTTCCTCGCGGATCGAGGTTTCGAATTCTGCTTCTGTCAGGCCGGAGTTTTCCAAAGCGAAGCGATAGGATTCGCGGTCGAACGTGCCGTTCAACCCTTGGAAATTGGGAATTGCAATGATCTCGGCCTGCACGGTCGGATCGCCCACCGACACGCCCAAACGTTCGGCTTCGGTATCCAGAACGGCGCGGTCGATCAACTGTTCTAGCGCGCGTTGATCCAGCCCAAACAGGCGGGCTTGCTCCATCGTGATCGGCTGGCCGAATTGAGCCTGAAGCGCGCGTAGGTCGTTTTGCAACGTGCGGGCATACTCATCTGCGGTAATATCGCGGGTGCCCACGGTGCCGACGGTTTGGCGCGCGGACCCGAACCCTTCCACCCCGAAACCCAGTAGGCTGAGCGCCAGAAGGCCCATCAGCAGACCGGCGCCAAGTTTCTTGCCCTTGGAATTCTTGTTCGAAGACATGTACGCACTCTCGATCAGCGAGGAAAAGATGTTTTCGTCTGTCTAGAGAATGCGCGGGGCAGGGGCAAGCACTGGCCGTGCTCTGCGCTGCAACTGGGCCTAGAAACGCAGGTTGAAATGGCGGGTCAGTCCAATTTCGGCGCTGACTTGATCGCGGCTACCCTGCAACACGATGGGCGATCGCGCCGCGTCGCCGCGCAAGCGGTCGTAGCGCAAAGTGCCGGTTATGCCCCAATCGTCGCCCAAGGGCTGATAGGCGCCCATCTCGACCCCGACAGAATAGATGCCGCCAGAGGCGCTGAACGGTGTCAAGGTGTTGAGCGGGCTAGCTGCTTCCGCAGCCGTTACCCCGAAATAGGTGTTGGTAAAGCGTGACGACCCGAATTCGGCGCGCGGCCCTGCGTTCAGAACCAACCCGCTTGGCGCGCGATAGATGACATTCGCCCCCACTTCGCCTGTCAAACCTTTGTGACCAACAGCACCGTAGCGCAGGTCTGCGAAAACCTGCCACAGATCGGATGTGTAATGCACGCCCAAACCCAGTTCCAAGGCGGCATCCACGTCAGCCATCCCGGCGAGTTTATCTTTGCCCTCACGCTCTCCGATAAAGCGGAACGAGCCGCGCAAACCTGCGCCCGGTGCAAAAACCTTTGGGCCATCGGGATCGCCCAATTCTGTGCCACCAAAGCGCAGGCCCTGAAACCCAAACCCAATGACGGGCGATACGCTACGCCCTGATGCGCCGAAGTAAGTAGGTGCGATGCGCGCGCCGCCAGTCAGAGAAAAAGCAAGCGCGCTGTCCTGCGCTGCAACAGGTGTAGCACCTAAAAGAGCGGCCAAGGCAAGAGCAGAGCGTGTGACGAGGGTCATATGGAATCTTTCGCTATGGGCACGTGGTCAGATGTCACCGTAGCCCAGCAAGTCTAGTCACATCTGGTTCATAAAGCCATAATGCTCAGGTGCCGCGATAGGGTTCGACATATTGCAGTGCCATGTCCCACGGAAAGAAAATCCATGTGTCTTGGCTGACTTCGGTGATGAAGCTGTCAACCATCTCGCGGCCCTGCGGCTTGGCGTAGACGGTTGCGAAATGCGCCTTGGGATACATTTTGCGCACCAGT
>CAYNWX010000168.1:0-4969 GCA_964401005.1 uncultured Natronohydrobacter sp. | reverse complement strand
CGATCTGCTTGGTCGTCTCCGACGCCAACGCGCCAGCGCGCGCGCTCTACGCCGCCGATGGCTACACCGAGATGGCCCGCCGCCCAATCTTCAAGGGTGGCTGGGACGGCCTGGGGAACGACTGGATCCTGCTGACGAAACCGCTTTAGCCAAGGCACCTTTCCCCAAGGCACCGTCCCCTCGCAGAGCGGGACCGCGCCACCCTCTCGCGTTTCAAAACACGGCTTCGGCAGCTCTCTGTGTGTCGTTGACAGCCGCGAATGGCCGAAGTCCGCGCACCTCGACCATTCGTGCGCCGTATAGTATCAGTCACTCTGGGGCTCCAAGCCGCCATGCGGTGGCGCAGCATGCGCCCGCCGACACTTCGAGGTCGACCATCGACACACCCGGTCCTAAGCTGACGGCCGGCTGTCATCCGGCGACTTTCGAAGCGGCCGCTCAAGCACGGCACAGCATGCGATTGCTGTCAGCCTCCTTGGGAACCGTCACGCAGGGCGCAGCATCGATTTGGTGACTGACAGTCGGCGCGCACGCTGGGCCATGTCCTCGCCGTATTTCGGGCACAACCAGATGGAATTTGCAACGCCAGAAGCGCCCGCTTGGCATGCGCAAGTTTGTGCAGGTCACGTAATGCGGTACGAAACAAGTCCATGCAGAGATACATACGATCGCGTCTTGACATGCCGTGACGCTTTTTAAGGCATTGGCAGCGTTGTCTTATGCGCGAGCCCTTTGTTCGGCCGACTGACACCGGCTTGTCATCGAGTGAGTTTAGTCGTGCCGCTGAATCAACGGAATCGGGTCGAAGCTGCTATGCCCTCGTCAAAGACTGATCTTCAAAACCCCTCTGTCTCCGGCGCTGGCTTTCATGATCGGATGATGCGCCGGGCGATCGGGCACGCAACTGGTGGTCTTGCGCCGTCGGTGCTGGCCGGGGCGATGCTGGATTGGGCGCTGCAGATGGCGGCCTCGCCAGAACGTCAAGCGCAGCTCGCCGAGAGAGCGTTGAAGCATGCCGTGCAGCTTTCCCATCCCTTTGGCGCAACAAGCGATGCGCTGCCGCAGGATCGTCGGTTTGCTTCGCCACTCTGGGATCTGCCGCCCTGGAACCGGATGCGCGACAGCTTTCTTCTGACCGATGACTGGTGGCAGGAAGCAACACGTGATCTGCGCGGGCTGTCGCCGCAAAGTGCCGCGCAAGTACGATTTGCCCTGCGTCAGGCGCTGGACGCGGCTGCGCCCCCGAATTTCCCGCATCTGAACCCCGAAGTGCTGGCGCGTGCGCGCGAAACTGGTGGGCTCAGCCTGTTGCGCGGGATGCAGAGCGTCTGGGAAGGACTGGCGAATGGCGCAAGAAGCACATCGGGGCCGCATCCTGACTTCCCGCTGGGCGAGGTGCTTGCCGCAACGCCAGGAAAGGTCGTGCTGCGCACCCATTTGATGGAGTTGATCCAGTACAGCCCCACGACCGACATGGTGCAGCCGGAGCCCGTGCTGATCGTACCTGCCTGGATCATGAAATATTACATCCTTGATCTGTCGCAGCAAAATTCACTTGTACGCTGGCTGGTGGCGCAAGGCTTCACGGTCTTCATGATTTCCTGGCGCAATCCGGATGCCGAGGACGCCGATCTGGGGATGGCGGAGTATCTGGAGCAAGGCCCGCGTGCCGCGCTCGATGCCGTGCAGGCGATCACGGGGACAGCGCGGGTTCATGCGGCGGGCTATTGTCTTGGTGGCACGCTGCTGACGATCATGGCGGCGGATCTGGCGCGGCGCGGCGATAACCGGCTTGCCTCGGTCACACTTTTGGCCGCGCAGGTCGATTTTTCGGAACCGGGTGAACTGGGCCTTTTCATTTCAGAAGCACAGGTCACGCTGATTGAAGATCTCATGGCGGAGACCGGCTATCTGGACGGGGCGCAGATGGCGGGGGCGTTCACGCTCCTGCGCTCGAAGGATATGTTCTGGTCGCGCTTCGTGCGCGAGGCGATGCTGGGCGAGCGTGATGATCCGAATGATCTGATGGCCTGGAATGCCGACACAACTCGGATGCCCTTCCGGATGCATTCGGAATATCTGCGCCAGCTCTACCTTGACAACGCGCTTGCGAATGGGCGCTATCGGGTCGATGGTCACGCGCTGTCATTAAGCGATATTCGTGCGCCCGTGCTGGCAGTGGGCACCGAAAGCGACCATGTCGCGCCCTGGCGCTCGGTCTGGAAGCTCCATCATCTGACCAAGGGCGATGTCACGTTCGTCCTGACCTCGGGTGGGCATAATGCCGGGATCATCTCAGAACCCGGCCATCCGCGCAGGCGCTTGCGCATGGCAACCGTGCGCGCCGAGGATCATCCCGGTGATCCACAGGAATGGTTCGACCGGATTGCTCCGCAGGACGGCAGCTGGTGGCCTGTCTGGGCGGACTGGCTGCGCGCGCGTTCCGGCACGCCCGTCGTTCCCCCGTCGATGGGCGAGGAACTGGGCGATGCACCCGGCAGCTATGTGCTGATGCGTTGAGGATTAAGTCATGCGACTGAAGGGAAAACGTGGGCTTGTGGTGGGTATCGCCAATGACCACTCGATCGCAACCGGCTGCGCGCGGGCTTTTGCCGCCGAAGGGGCGCGGCTGGCGATAACCTATCAGAATGCGCGCGCGCTACCGCATGTCAGCCCGGTCGCGGAAACAATAGGGGCAGACCTGATTTTGCCGCTGGATGTCACCCGCCCTGATGACATGGACGCCGTATTTCACCGGATCGCTACTGATTGGGGCGGGCTCGATTTCCTGCTGCATTCCATCGCCTTTTGTCCCAAGGCGGATCTGCACGGGCGGGTTATCGATTGTTCAGCCGAAGGTTTCGGGCAGGCGATGGACATTTCCTGCCATTCCTTCCTGCGTCTTGTCCGACGGGCTGAACCTCTGATGGCGCAGGGTGGCAGCGTGATCACGGTCAGCTATTACGGGGCCGAAAAGGTGGTCGATCACTACAATATCATGGGTCCGGTCAAGGCGGCACTGGAAGCTGTGACCCGCCATGTCGCCGTGGAACTTGGCCCGCAACGCATCCGCGCCAATGTCATATCACCCGGTCCGATTGCAACGCGGGCGGCATCTGGTATCACGGAATTTGATGGCTTGATCAGTGACTCTTATGCCCGCGCCCCCGAGGGGCGGATCGTGAGCATTGACGAGGTCGGTCAGGTTGCGGCCTTTCTGGCGTCTGACGCGGCGTCTGGCCTGACAGGAACCCTCACACATATTGACGCAGGCCGCCATGTCCGGATGTGACCCAAGCATCATCATGATCGAGAACCGCACGCTGGACGAGATCGCCATTGGCGACAGCGCCGAGATCACGCGCGTTCTGACACAGCAGGATATCGAACTTTTCGCGGTCATGTCCGGCGATGTGAACCCCGCGCATCTGGATCCTGCCTATGCCGAAGGCACGCAGTTTCACCATGTCATCGCCCATGGCATGTGGGGCGGTGCGCTGATTTCCGCCGTGCTGGGCACGCGCCTGCCGGGGCCGGGCACGATCTGGTTGGATCAGCGGCTGCGCTTTCGCGCACCGGTCGCGCCGGGGGATCGTCTGACCGTACGCGTGACAGTTACCTCGGTGGACCGCGACAGCGGGCGCGTCCGGCTCGACTGCCTGTGCCGCAATCAGGGCGGCATAACTGTGATTGAAGGCGAAGCGCTTGTGCTGGCCCCGCGCGAAAAGGTCTCGCGACCGGTCCCGGCCCTGCCCGATGTGCGCATGCATCATCCCGGCGCAAGGCTGGGCCTGCTGATCGAACGGGCGCGGGCGCTTCCGCCGCTACCGATGGCCGTGGTGCATCCGTGCGACACGGCCAGCCTGACCGGCGCGCTGCAAGCTGCAGAGGCGGGGTTGATCGCCCCCCTTCTGGTGGGCCCGCGGGCAAAAATCCTGGCCGTGGCCGAAGCCGCTGAACTGGTGCTGGATCATGACCAGATCGTCGATGCGCCCCATAGCCATGCCAGTGCCGAGCTGGCCGTGGCCGAGGTGCGGGCGGGCCGCGCCGGGGCCTTGATGAAGGGCAAGCTGCACACGGATGAACTGCTTGCCGCGGTGCTGTCGCGCTCTGCTGGATTGCGCACGGAACGGCGCCTAAGCCATGTCTTTACGCTCGATGTGCCCGGCCATCCACGCCTGCTGCACATCACGGATGCGGCGATCAACATCGCCCCTGACCTGACCGAGCTGGCTGATATCGTGCAGAATGCGTTGGATCTGGTGCGCGCCTTGGGAGTGGATTGCCCGCGCGCAGCCCTTCTGTCAGCGGTGGAAACCGTCAGCGACCGACTGCCCTCGACGCTGCTCGCTGCAGCGATCTGCAAGATGCATGATCGTGGACAGATCACGGGCGGCCTGGTAGATGGTCCGCTTGCTTTCGACAATGCTATCTCTGCAGCTGCGGCGCGTGACAAAGGCATTACGTCCCCAGTGGCCGGGCTGGCTGACATTCTTGTCGCCCCCAATCTGGAAAGCGGCAACATGATCGCAAAGCAACTGATCCATCTGGCTGGCGCCGAAGCAGCCGGGATCGCCTTGGGAGCACAGGTGCCGATCATGTTGACCAGCCGCGCCGATACCGCCGCAGCGCGCGTCGCCTCTGCGGCATTGGCGCGGCTGGCCGTATCCTATCCGGTGTGAGCGTCTACTTGCTGGCGACTTACATAAGGTGCAGTGCTGCGGAGTCGAAACGCATTGTTCATTATGTACGAACCCGCTGCCTGTCAGGCTCTGCTCGTGGGCCATTGAAAGGCTTCGATATTCCGCGAATTAAAAGAGCTTGATCGTTCGGTCTCATTCGTTTCGGAGTGATCTCTCGGGCAGCGAGCTTCCGCTACAGTTGATTTCTGCGACCGTAATGCAGCACGCTCACAGTCGTGCTCTCCGCCCTATGCGAAGGCAATGACAAGATCAACGCACCCGGCCCA
>CAYNWX010000167.1:0-8234 GCA_964401005.1 uncultured Natronohydrobacter sp. | reverse complement strand
GCTGGCTTTCGCGTCGCCATAGAACATGCGGGTGTTGTCCTTGTAGAAGAGCGGGTTTTCGATGCCCGAGTAGCCCGTGCCTTGGCCGCGCTTGGACACGAAGACCTGCTTGGCCTTCCACACTTCCAGCACCGGCATCCCCGCGATGGGTGAGTTCGGATCGTCCTGCGCCGCAGGGTTCACGATGTCGTTCGAGCCGATGACGATGACCACGTCGGTCGAGGGGAAATCCTCGTTGATCTCGTCCATCTCCAGCACGATGTCGTAGGGCACCTTGGCTTCGGCCAAAAGCACGTTCATGTGCCCCGGCAAACGGCCTGCCACGGGGTGAATGGCGAAACGCACTTCCTTGCCCTGCGCACGCAGCTTGCGGGTCAGTTCTGCCACCGTTTGCTGGGCTTGGGCCACGGCCATGCCGTAACCCGGCACGATCACGATGCTGTCGGCCTCGTTCAGCGCGGCGGCGACACCGCCTGCGTCAATCGCAACCTGTTCGCCCTCGACCGCCATTTGGTCGCCCTTGGCTGCGCCGCCAAAACCGCCCAAGATGACGCTGATGAAGCTGCGGTTCATGGCCTTGCACATGATGTAGCTCAGGATCGCACCGGAAGAGCCCACCAGCGCGCCCACCACGATCAGCAGGTCATTACCAAGCGAGAAGCCGATCGCCGCTGCTGCCCAGCCGGAATAGCTGTTGAGCATGGACACCACCACAGGCATGTCAGCGCCGCCGATGCCCATGATCAGGTGGTAACCGATGAACAGCGCCAGCAGCGACAGCAGGATCAGCGTCCAGCTGCCCATCCCGTTCAGATAGGCGAACATCAGCAGCAGCGACCCGGCAGCGGCCGCCGCGTTCAGCAAATGCCCACCCGGCAATTGCTTGGCCGAAGTGTCGACCTTGCCCGCCAGCTTGCCATAGGCAATGACCGACCCGGTGAAGGTGACAGCGCCAATCCAGATGCCCAGAACCAGTTCGACCCGCAGAATGGCAATCTCCACGCCGTCTTTCTTGGCGACCAGCGTGGCGAATGCGCCTTCCACGACCTCTCCTGCCGTTTGGGCGGCTTGCACCATGTTGATGGTGATGTCGGCGTTGAAGCCCACGACCACCGCTGCAAGGCCCACAAGGCTGTGCATGATGGCCACAAGCTCTGGCATCTGCGTCATCTGGACCTTGGTGGCCAATTGGTAGCCCACACCCGCGCCAAGCGCGATCAGCACAAGCGAGGCCACCCACAGCCCCTGCCCCGGTCCGATCAGCGTGCCGACAACGGCAATCGCCATGCCCGCAATGCCATACCAGACCGCGCGTTTCGCGCTTTCCTGCCCCGACAAACCGCCAAGCGACAGGATGAAAAGAACTGCCGCGACCACATAGGTCGCAATCGTGAATCCGTATTCCATACCGTGATCCCCCGCCTTACGATTTCTGGAACATGGCGAGCATGCGCCGTGTCACGAGGAAGCCGCCGAAAATATTGATCGACGCCATGAAGATGCCAGCCGCCGCCAGAATGGTGATCAGCAAGCTGGACGACCCGACCTGGATCAGCGCGCCGAGGATGACGATCGATGAAATCGCGTTGGTCACGGCCATCAACGGCGTGTGCAGCGAATGGGCCACGTTCCAGATCACCTGGAAGCCGATGAAGACCGACAGCACGAAGACGATGAAATGCTGCATGAAGCTGGCAGGCGCCACAAGCCCCACGGTCAGCAGCAGCAAGGCCGCGACGGTCAGCAATGTGACCTGTTGCTTGGTCTGCGCCTTGAACGCGGCCACTTCCTTGGCGCGCTTTTCTTCCGGCGTCAGTTCCTTGACCTTTTCCTTGGGCTTGGCAGCAATCGCAGCCACTTTCGGCGGTGGCGGCGGGAAGGTGATCGCGCCCTCATGGGTCACGGTCGCGCCGCGGATCACGTCATCTTCCATGTTGTGGTTGATGACACCGTCCTTGCCGGGGGTCAGGTCGGTCAGCATGTGGCGGATATTAGTCGCGTAAAGCGTCGAGGATTGCGTGGCCATGCGCGACGGGAAATCGGTGTAACCAACGATAATCACGCCGTTTTCCGTCACAATGCGCTCATCCATGACGGTCAGGTCACAGTTGCCGCCTTTTTCGGCGGCAAGGTCGATGATGACCGATCCCGGCTTCATCATCTTGACCATGTCTTCGGTCCAGAGCTTCGGCGCGGGGCGACCGGGGATCAGGGCCGTGGTGATGACGATATCCGTGGTCGGAGCCAGTTCGCGGAACTTCGCAAGCTGCTTTTCGCGGAATTCGGGGCTGGAGGGGGCGGCATAGCCACCCGTCGCAGCACCGTCCTGTGCGGGTTCGTCGAATTCAAGGAAGACAAATTCCGCGCCCATGGATTCGATCTGCTCGGCCACTTCGGGGCGCACGTCGAAAGCCATGGTGATCGCCCCAAGCGAGGTGCTGGTGCCGATAGCCGCAAGCCCGGCCACGCCTGCGCCCACGATCAGCACGCGCGCGGGCGGGATCTTGCCCGCCGCTGTCACCTGACCAGTGAAGAAACGGCCAAAGTTGTTGCCCGCCTCGATCACCGCGCGGTAGCCCGCGATATTGGCCATCGACGACAGCGCATCCATTTTCTGAGCGCGGGAAATACGCGGCACCATGTCCATGGCGATAACGGTCGCGCCGGTGTCCTTGGCGGCGTCCAGCATCTCGGCATTCTGGGCGGGCCAGAAGAAGGAAATCAGCGTTTGGCCTTGTTTCAGGCGCTTTACCTCTTCCATCTCCGGCTCACGCACTTTGATGACGATATCCGCCGCATCCACCAGCGCTTGCGCATCGGCCACGACGGTAACGCCTGCAGCTTCGTAGGTGGCGTCGTTAAACCCGGCTTTTTCGCCCGCGCCCGATTGCACGAAGCAGTCATGCCCCAGTTTTTGCAACTGCGCCGCGCTGTCCGGCGTCAGCGCAACACGGGCTTCGCCCGGCTTAATCTCTTTTAAGGCCCCGACTTTCACGCGTCGTCCCCCTTTGCTTGCTATAGCGCCTGTGAAGCGGGACAAGCCCGCGATCTTTTCGATCCTGCGCCTGCATAGCCCGCGCAAGAATATTTCACAAGGCACCAATAAAGATTATGATAAGATCACTGCGGCAGCGCAGCGACCCCGGTCTCCTCACGCAATCTGAATTGCGGAAAACTGTGCGATTTGCAAGGGCGCGCAAGGATTTCGCCCCCCATGCGGCAAAATCTGCGACTTGGTGTCGCTACGTCAAGGCTACTGACTAAATCCAACGCCGCGTTCGCTGGAAAAATGCCTCGGCTTCGGCCGCGAAGGCGGCGCGCAAACGAGCCTCTTCGGGCTCTATAAAGCGGCGCGTCAGGATGCGCGCCAGCACCGGGACAAACACCAGCCCCGCGACAGACCCCCAGATCAAGGCCAGCCCGCCCAGAAGCATCAGGTCGGCCAGATAGATCGGGTTGCGCGAGACCCGATACACTCCGCCGGTAATCAGCTTCGCGGGCGCTTCATGCGGCACGATGGTCGAGCGCGCACGCAGAAACGACAACGCCGCCGCGCCCATGACGGCCAGACCGCCCCAGAACAGCGCGTTGCCGATCAGGCCAAGTGCGCCGATCTGAAAGGCAGGGCCAAACAGCGCGACCTCGGCTTTCGCCAAGCCCAACGCCCCCAGCAACCAGACCGGCGGATAATCGAGCGTGATTTTCACGGCTGGAACGCCGCACGCCCGCCTTGCAGCACCAGCACATTGGTATGGCCCATCAGCCGGGCGATCAGCATCGCCTGCGAGGATAAAACAGATGTGTCACAATACATCACCACCATCCCGCTGTCGGGCAGTTCATCCGCCCGCGCCACGATCTCGCGCCATTCTATGTGCAGCGCGCCGTCGATCCCGTCGGCGGCGAACTGGTCGGCCCCGCGCACATCGACAAAGGTCACACCGGGCAGAATGTCGGCGGTCAATTGCGCGGGCTGGATAATACCCTCGGTATAACCTGCGAAATCCAGATAGCCGCCGATGTCATCCGCCAGATCACTGGCAGCAACCGGCGCGCAGAACAATGTGGCGACCAAAACCGATGCAAGAATGACGCGCATGATATCCTCCCGTAAACACGTCGCGACATTCGATTACTTGCATCTGAATTGCAAGCGCCTTGACCTTTGCCGCCCGCAACGCCACCGATGGGCCAGACTTGGAAGGACACCATGCATGACCGATTTCACCCGCACCCGCGCCCTGTTCGACCTGCCAGAGGGCGTGATCTACTTGGATGGCAATTCGCTCGGCCCCCTGCCCCGTGCCGCCAAGGACCGCGTGGCGCGCGCGATTGCAGAGGAATGGGGGCAAATGCTTATTACCGGGTGGAACAAGGCGGGCTGGATGGACCTGCCCGCCCGTGTGGGTGACCGCGTTGGCAAATTGATCGGGGCTGCGCCGGGCACGGTGGTCATGGGCGATACGCTGTCGATCAAGGTCTATCAGGCGTTGGCCTCTGCACTCGAATTACGGCCCGACCGCCGGGTGATCCTGTCCGATGCCGGCAATTTCCCGTCCGACCTGTATATGGCCGAAGGGCTGTGCCGCACGCTTGGGCCGGATTATACGCTCAAAACGGTGGCCCCGGAAGCTGTGGAAAACACGATAGACGACAGCGTCGCCGTGCTGATGATAACCGAGGTCGATTACCGCACCGGCCGCAAGCATGACATGGCCCGCCTGATCGCCAAGGCGCACGACATGGGTGCGCTGGTGGTCTGGGATCTGGCCCATTCCGCCGGGGCGATCCCGGTAGATCTGGCGGGCGCCAATGCCGATTTCGCAGTCGGGTGCACCTATAAATACCTCAATTCCGGCCCAGGCGGTCCGGCCTTCATCTATGTCGCACCCCGGCTGGCAGACCATGTGCGCCCCGCGCTTTCGGGCTGGCTGGGCCATGAAGCGCCCTTCGCGTTTGATCTGGACTATCGCCCCGGCGCCGGGATCGAACGGATGCGCGTGGGCACACCCCCGGTGTTGCAACTCGCGTCGCTCGACGCCGCACTAGATGTGTGGGAGGGAGTGGAAATGGCCGATCTGCGCGCGCGGTCGCTGGAGTTGCAAGGCATCTTCATCGACCGGGTCGAAGCCACCTGCCCCGACCTGACCCTTGCCACGCCGCGAGACCCGGCCCAGCGCGGCAGCCAAGTCAGCTTCCGCCACCCCCAAGGCTATGCGATTATGCAAGCCCTGATTGCCGAAAGTGTGATCGGCGACTTCCGCGCGCCTGATATCCTGCGCTTTGGGTTCACACCCCTTTACCTGTCGCCCGAAGACGTGGCTCAGGCTGCAAACACGCTGTCTGACATCATGGCAAGCGGACGCTGGGACCGCCCCGAATTTCATGCCCGCGCCAAAGTCACCTGAGGCGCGCCACAAGATTGCCCGGTTTTCGGGGCAGTTTGCGCTTCAAAGACGGCAAAAAGGCCCAGAGTTTCATGAGTGCAGGCACAGAGCATATGACCCAAATTCCTGCCCCTACGGCCAGTTTTGCGCAAAGAATCATGCGCGGCGCGGCCTTTACCTCTGGCGGGTTCGTTCTGGGGCAAGGGATGCGCTTTGCCTCGAACCTGATCTTGGCGCGCCTGCTATTCCCCGAAGCCTTCGGCCTTATGGCGCTGATGGCCATGGTGCTGACGGGGCTGACCATGCTGTCGGATACGGGCGTGCCGCAATCCATCATGCAGCACAAACGCGGCGATGATGCAGATTTCCTGAACACCGCCTGGACTTTGAACCTGATGCGCGGCGTGGTGCTGTGGCTGATCGCCTGCGCTTTGGCATGGCCCATGGCTTGGGTGTATGAGGCCCCCGAATTGATGTGGATCCTGCCGCTTGGCGGGCTGTCGCTGGTTATGTTGGGCGCAGCCCCCACGCGGGTCTTCACCGCCCAGCGCCACCTGCAACTTGGCCGCATCATGGGGATCGAATTGGCCTCTCAGGCCCTTGGCATTGTGGTCATGGTCACGCTGGCATGGATTTACCAAAGCTATTGGGCCTTGGTGGTGGGCGTTCTGGTCACGGGCTTGGCAAAATTATCCATGGAATGGGCGCTGCTAACGGGTATGCGCAACCGCTTGGCATGGGACAAGCCCGCTGGCCGCGAACTTCTGCGCTTTGGCGGCTGGATCATGGCGTCCTCGGCCTTTGGGTTTGTGCTGTTGCAAGGCGACCGGGCCATCCTTGGCCTGTTCCTGACGGTCGAGAAGCTGGGCATCTACAACATTGCGTATTTCTTGGCGTTCTTCCCGGTTCTTATGGCGCATACCATGATGTCGAAACTGCTCATCCCCTCCTACCGTGAAATGTTCGCAGGCAAGGATGGCGAGCATGACCGCAAAATTCGCCGCATGCGTATGGGGCTGACCGGTGCAGTGATGGGGCTGTTGACGGTTATGGCGCTGATCGGGCCTTGGCTGATCGATTTCCTGTATGACGACCGCTACGCCGAAGCCGGGCCAATCATCGTGATGATCAGCTGTGCGCAAATGCTGTCGCTGATCATGCTGACCTATGACCAAGCCGCATTGGCGCGCGGTGATTCGCGGCGCTTCTTCTGGGTGATCGCCATTCGGGCCATTGTGCAGACAATCTGCTTCGTGGCCGGGGCCGCACTTGCTGGTCTGCCGGGTGCGCTTGCGGGTCAGGCGGTTGCGTCGGTGCTGGTTTACCCTGCGGTGGCGAATCTTGCGCGGCATACCGGCGTCTGGGACAAACGGCATGACGCGCTTTTCGCAGCACTGGCGCTGCTGCCCATCGCGGGCGCGCTCAGCTTCCATTGGCACAAGATCGCGCCGCTTCTGCCCTGACGCTTACCATATCGTAACCCCCGGCGGGCTACACCCGATCTCGACCTCGCAGAAGCGTCCGAATCGGAGTGTGCCTTGCCCGCATCCAGACCTGCCCGTTTTGGCCTGAAACCGTCGCGCCTATGCTTTGCAATGGCCGTAGCCCTTCTGGTGGCCATTCTTGGCTGGCCCGCTTTAGCCAAAACCGATGCGGCGCTGTGTGACCAAGCTGCCAGTGTCGCCGCCCGCAAACATGGCATGCCGCTGGATGTGTTGCGCACCGTCGCACTGCTGGAAACCGGGCGCACCCAAGGCGACCAAACGCGCCCATGGCCTTGGGCGCTGAACGCAGGCGGTCAAAGCCATTGGCTCTCCAGCAAGGCAGAGGCTCTCACGAAAGCCCGCGCGATTCTCGCCACCGGGCGGCGCAACCTCGATTTCGGGTGCTTCCAGCTGAACTACCATTGGCACGGGAACCATTTCGCCAGCTTGGACGACATGCTCGACCCCGCCCAAAACGCCGATTATGCCGCCCGCTACCTGCTGGGCCATTACCGCCGCTTGGGCGATTGGAAAGCTGCGGTTGGCGCATATCATTCGCGCACACCCGAATATGCCCAGCGCTATCTTGCCCGCTATGACGCCTTGGCCCAAGCACTTGCGCCCCTGCCCGCGCCACAGCGTCAGACAACGGCACCGAGCAGCACCAATGGCTATGCCCTGCTGACCGGCCATGGCGCCGGCACGCGCGGTTCGCTTGTGCCGACGTCGGTCTTGTCTGGCACGCAGCCGCTTATGCCCCTGCTGGAGCGCGCACCATGATGCTGAACGCAAAAGCCTTGTTCCAACCCACGATCCTGCTGGCGCTGGCGCTGATGGCGGTGATCGTGATGATGATCCTGCCCATCCCCGCTTGGGCGCTCGACCTTGGCCTCGCCATCTCTTTCTCACTGGCGATCCTGATGTTCACGGTCACGCTCTTCATCCAGCGCCCGCTCGATTTCTCGATCTTCCCGACCGTTCTTCTGGCCTCGCTCATGCTGCGACTGTCGCTCAACGTCTCCTCGACCAAGCTGATCATCGGTGAGGGCCATACCGGCACAGATGCCGCGGGCGACGTGATCGAAGGCTTTGCCAATTTCGTTATGGGCGGGTCGGTGTTTCTGGGGCTTGTGATCTTCCTTGTGCTGCTGATCGTGAACTTCATTGTCATCACCAAAGGCGCGGGGCGCATGGCCGAAGTCGGTGCACGCTTTGCGCTCGATGGGATGCCGGGCAAGCAATTGGCGATCGACAGCGACATGTCTGCGGGCGCCATTGACCATATTGAGGCCAAGCGCCGCCGCGAAACCGAACAAGCCGAAACCAATTTCTACGGCTCGCTGGACGGCGCGTCGAAATTCGT
>CAYNWX010000166.1:0-2222 GCA_964401005.1 uncultured Natronohydrobacter sp. | reverse complement strand
CCCGGCCGGGGCTGTGCCCCTGCCTTGCGCTCTGGGCAGACTGGGGCGCGCCATGGTGAAGCAATTGCCCTCACTGGCCGAGTTGCGCGACTGGATGAGTGCCAACCCGGACGCGACCGGCCGCGAGATCGCGCGCGCCTTTGGCATAAAGGGTGCGGCCAAGATCGACCTGAAGGCCATGCTGCGGGAGTTGGAGGGCGAGGGCATTCAGCCCCGCCGCCGTGCGAGCGGTGGTGCTTTGCCGCCGGTTACGGTGCTGGAAGTGCTTGGCCCCGACGCGGATGGCGACCTGTTCGCGCGCCCGATCGAATGGCGCGGTCAAGGCGCCGCCCCGCGCGTGATCTTGCTGGCACCCAAGGATGTGGGCGCAGGCGACCGCGTGCTGGCCAAATGCGAGGCGATGCGCGGGCCGGATTACGCATATCAAGCCAAGATCATCCGCAAGATCGGCGCAAATCCGCAGCGCATTCTGGGCCTGTTTCGCGCAAGTGCCGAAGGCGGGCGCGTGGTGCCCATCGACAAGGGCTCGGATCGTGACTGGACGGTTGGCCACCATGACGTGAACGGCGCGCAGGATGGCGAGTTGGTCTTGGCCGAACCGATGGGCCGCGCCCGCTTCGGCTCGCCGCGCGCGCATGTGGTCGAGCGTTTGGGCGACCCGACTGCGCCCAAGGCCGTGTCGCTGATTGCCATTCATCAGCACGGCATCCGCGATGCGTTCGACGATGCCGTGGTGGCAGAGGCCGACAGCGCCCAGCCCATGCCTTTGGGCAAGCGGCTGGATTTGCGCGATGTGGCGCTGATGACCATCGACCCGTGGGACGCGCGCGATCATGATGATGCGCTATATGCCGAGCGGCGCGGTGACGACTTCACCCTTTGGGTGGCCATTGCCGATGTGGCGGCCTATGTGCGCCCCGGTTCGGAATTGGACCGCGAGGCGCGTAAGCGCGGCAATTCAACCTATTTCCCTGACCGGGTGGTGCCGATGCTGCCTGACACGTTGTCGGGCGATCTCTGCTCGTTGCACGAAGGCGTGGACCGCCCCTGCATCGCGCTGGAAATGCAGATCGACGCCGAGGGCAACAAGACTGGCCATGCCTTCCACCGCGCGATGATGCGCTCTGCCGCCAGCCTGACCTATGAGCAGGCGCAAGCGGCGGATGACGGGCAGATGGACGCGCAGACAGAGCCGCTTGCCGGAACGCTGGGTGATCTGTTTGCCTGCTACCGCGCGCTGACCCGCGCCCGTGAACGCCGCCAACCGCTTGAGATTGACCTGCCAGAGCGACAGATCATGCTGTCGGACGAAGGACGCGTGACCTCGGTCGCGTTCAAGGAACGCCTCGACGCGCATAGGCTGGTCGAGGAATGCATGGTGCTGGCCAATGTCGCCGCTGCGGAAACGCTGCGCGAAAAGGGCCGCCCGCTGCTTTACCGTGTGCATGAGGAACCCAGCCCCGACAAGCTGGAAGGGCTGCGGCAAGTGGCCAAGGAAACCGGCCTTGTGCTGGCCAAGGGGCAAGTGCTGCATACGCGCCACCTGAACCGGCTGCTGGCGCAGGCCGAGGGCACCGAGTTTGACGAGATGATCAACATGGCCACGCTGCGGTCCATGACGCAGGCCTATTACGCGCCGCAGAATTTCGGGCATTTCGGGCTGGCGTTGCGCGAATACGCGCATTTTACCTCGCCCATCCGGCGCTATGCCGATCTGATCGTGCATCGCGCGCTGATTTCGGCACATGGCTGGGGCGATGACGGGCTGTCGGCGTGGGATGTGGACCATCTAGAGGAAACGGCCAAGGCGATTTCAGAGGCCGAGCGCCGCTCCATGACCGCCGAGCGCGATACGAATGACCGCTATCTGGCGGCGTATCTGTCAGAACGCATGGGTGCGGAATTCGCAGGGCGCATATCAGGCGTGGCGCGGTTTGGCGTGTTCGTGAAATTGGACGAGACCGGCGCGGATGGGCTGGTCCCCATCCGCACCATCGGGGCCGAATATTTTCGCCACGATCCAGAAGCGCAAAGCCTGACCGGCGAACGCACCGGGGCCATGATCCAGATTGGCCAACGGGTGCTGGTAAAGCTGTCCGAAGCCGAACCGATGACTGGTGGCTTGATGCTGGAATTGCTGGAGGTCGAGGGCGAAACGCTGCCCGTGGCCCGTGGTGGTCCGCCGCGCGGTGGGCCGAAGCGCAAGGCGGCGAAGGCCAAGC
>CAYNWX010000165.1:0-4012 GCA_964401005.1 uncultured Natronohydrobacter sp. | reverse complement strand
GGGACGGAATGGACGGCGCGCCCATGGTCGGTGCCACGGCCTACAGCAATTCCTTCGGCAAGCCCGAGGCCACGGCGATGTATAACATCGACACGGGTGACCACGCGCTGCTGCGTCAGACTGCCCCGAATGACGGCACGAACGTGGTGATTGGCGCATTGGGAGCGATGATCGAGGGGCCGGTCGCCTTCGACATCGCCACTGACGCGATGGGGTCGAACACGGCTTGGCTGTCCGCGAATGGCGCGATCCATACCGTTTCGCTGGAAAGCGGCATGGTCACGCAAAGCTGGGAGATCGACGGTCTGGACGCAACGCTCCGTGACATGACCGTCATGGCGTCGGGCATGTAACCCCAAGACTGCCCTGACTGCCAAAGCGCGCCGGGACTGTTCACCCCGGCGCGCGTTCTTGCTTGAACCAAAGACCGTTGCTGGCTAGGGCTGAACCATATTCCTTGCTCATGTGTCGCCCGTGTCCGATCTGTCCACGATCCGCTTGTTCAACCTCAACCTTGTCTCGGCCCCGATGCCGGACGCGATTGCGGCGATGTTGGACCGCCCGTGCGCGCGGGTGGCCTTTGTGAATGCACATTGTGTAAATGTCGCTGAAGGCAACCGGAAATACCGACAAGCGCTTGAAACTGCTGATTTTCTTTTGCCAGATGGCGCAGGGTTGGAACTGGCAGCAAAACTGCATGGCGCGCGCTTTGCCGCCAATTTGAATGGCACCGATCTGGGGCCGGAACTGGCGCGCGCGCTCGCTGCGCGGGGTTTGTCGCTGTTCCTGCTGGGGGCCGCGCCGGGGGTGGCAGAGCGGGCGGGCGCGCAGTTGCAAAAGCTGGCCCCCGGCCTGCAAATTGTCGGCACGCGCGACGGGTTCGACGGGTTGCGCGACACACAAGCCGCGATTGCCGCCATCAACGCCAGCGGCGCGGATATGGTCTGGATGGCAACCGGCGTGCCCCATCAGGACCTTTGGCTGGCCGAATATGTAGGGGAGCTGCATGCGCGCTATGTCATGGGCGTGGGCGCGCTGTTCGACTTTTTGTCAGGCCGCATTTCTCGCGCGCCCCTCTGGCTGCGGCGCGCGCGGCTGGAATGGCTGTGGCGGCTGGGGCTGGAACCGCGGCGCATGTTCGCGCGCTACATTCTGGGCAATGTCAGTTTCCTTCTGCGGGCGGTCTTTCACCGGCTTCGCAAAGGTCGCTCACGGTATCGTTAGGCAAAGATACCCCAAGAGTTCCGCATTATTGCCGCATTCCTTGGGCAAATCGGCATTGTCCCCTATGGTGTTGTGCGATGCGACCTAACCTGAAAAAGCTGCTGGCCGTGGCCGTGGTGCTTGCAACCACGCTGGGTATGGCTGTCTGGACGCTGCGCGCCCCTGCCCCGCTGGACGTGCCCGAAAGGCTTGCGCATTATGATATCCCTCTGGCCGCGCCTACAGGCGGGCTTGGCACCTACTACCTTGGCCACAGCCTGATCGGGCCGGATATTCCTGCCTTTGTCACCCAGATGGCCCAAGCCGCAGGCCATGACGGTGCGTTCTACAATAGCCAACTTGGCTGGGGCGCCAGCCTGCGCAATCATTGGGAACCGGAACATACCATCGCGGGTTATGACGCCATGAACCAGCCCCCCGCCTACCGCCCGGCGAAACCTGCGCTGGAAAGCGGCGATTACAATGCGCTTGTGCTGACAGAGATGATCGATCTGGAAGATGCCATCCGCTGGCATGATTCGGGCCGCTACACAGCACTCTGGGCGCAACTGGCAAGAAAACATGCGCCACAGATACGAATTTATAAATACGAGACATGGCATAACCACCATGATGCGGGCGACTGGCTAGACCGGATCGACCGCGACGCAGAGGCGCTTTGGGAAGGCACGATTTTGGCACAGGCCAAGGCCTATCCGGGTGTGGGGACCATTTATGTCATACCCGCCGGGCGGGCGATGGCCGCTTTTGCCCGCGAATTACGCGCGCGCGGCGGCCTGCCCGGAATGCCCAACACTGGCGCTTTGTTTGCACTTGCAGATGATGGCACGCGCGACACTATTCACCCCAGCGACAAAGCGGCCTATCTGATTGCGCTTGTGCATTACGCCACGCTTTATCACGCCGACCCGCGCGGATTGCCCCATGCGCTGCGCCGCGCCGATGGCACGCCCGCAAATGCACCCGCGCCGGAGGTCGCCGCACTGATGCAGCAGATCGCATGGGATGTTGTGCGCAGCACACGCTCGACAGGCGTGGCGCAGATGGCGGGGGAAAGCTGATGCGCTGGCTTGCAACACTCTTTGCGCTGCTATTGCCGGTTGCCGCGACCGCCGAGGGCTATCTATCGCCCCGCGATGCAGGCGCACCGCGTTGGTTGGGCATGAATATGACAGAGCTGCGCGACTACCAGCCGCAATTGCCCTTTATCGACGTTATGAAAACCTCGCGCGCATGGATGGCGCACCGGACCGGCCAATGGGGCGGGTTTGAAGAACGCGACCTCATTGCCCTTGGCGCACTTGACGCCAATGGCTGGCCTCTATTCGTGCCAGAGGGCGCAAGCGCATTTGCCAGCTTGATGCTCGTCGATCTGGCCGAGGATGCGGGCGGTGTTGCAGGCAATTACCGCGTGACATGGGCGGGACAGGCCGATGTGCAGATCACGGGCCGCGTTGGCGGCACGCGCCGTATTGGCCCGCAAGAGCTGTGGTTCAGCACCGCGCCCGGACCGGGGCTGGTGGAATTGCAGGTCCGCAACATAGACCCCACCGACCCGATCCGCGACATATCAGTGGTTCACCAACGCCATATCAAGGCGCATGACGCAGGCCAGATATTCAACCCCGACTGGTTGGCGCGGGTGGGCGGAATGGCGGTGTTCCGCGTCATGGAATGGATGAACACCAATTATACCACGCTGTCCGACTGGGCCGACCGCCCGCTGCCCTCTGATTACACCTACACCCCGCGCGGTGTGCCGCTAGAGGTAATGATCCGGCTTGCCAATGAAACCGGAACAGAGCCGTGGTTCACCATCCCGCATCTGGCCAGCGACGATTTCATCGCGCAGATGGCGCGGCTCATCCGTGACCAACTGGACCCCGGTCTGCGCGCCTGGATCGAATATTCGAACGAAACCTGGAACTGGTCCTTCCCGCAAGCCAACCATGCCCGCGAGCAGGCAGAGGCGCGCTGGGGCGATGGCAGTCGTTGGCAGGAGTGGAACGCGATGCGCGCAGCGCAGATGGTGCAAATCTTTGACCGCGAATTCGCGGGCCAAGAGGACAGGCTGGTGCGCGTTCTGGCCACGCAAACCGGCTGGCACGGGCTGGAAGAGCAGCTTTTGGCGCCAAGCTGGCAAGCCGAAGACCGCGCCAACCCCGCGCCGCCCACACTGTTCGATGCCTATGCGATCACCGGCTATTTCAGCGCACTTTTGGGCAATGACGAGAAGATCGCGATGACCCAAAGCTGGCTGCGCGAAGCCACGGCACTGGCAGAAGAAGAGGGCCGCGCACAAGGTCTATCGGGCGACGCGCTGGCCGAGTTTACCCGCGACCGCGCCCATGACATCTTGCGCCCGCGCATGATCGCGGAACTGCGCGATGGCAGCATCAGCGGCGACCGGCGCAACAGCGTGGCGTATTTTCTGGACACCGACCTGCCCTATCATCGCGCCGTGGCCGACCGCTGGGGGCTGGATCTGGTCGCCTATGAGGGCGGAACGCACTTGGTCGGCATCGGCCCACATATGCAGGATGAGGCGCTCAACGCGCTGTTCCTAGACGTGAATTATTCCGAAGGGATGGCAGAACTTTATACCTTGTTGTTAGAGGGCTGGGTGCGCGGTGGCGGCGGTCTGTTCGCCCATTTCACCGATATTCGCGCCCCCGGCCGCTGGGGCAGTTTCGGTGCGCTGCGCCACCTAACTGATCAGAACCCGCGCTGGGATGCCATGGTCAGTTTCGACCCCGCAGAGGTTGCACGATGAGCATTGTCATCTCGA
>CAYNWX010000164.1:0-2876 GCA_964401005.1 uncultured Natronohydrobacter sp. | reverse complement strand
GGTTGGTCAAACACAACGCCTCTATCTCGGGCGCGGAATGCGGCTGCCAGGCAGAGGTCGGCGCGGCCTCTGCCATGGCCGCTGCCGGGCTGGCCGCTGTGCTGGGGGGCACACCAGAACAAGTGGAAAACGCAGCCGAAATCGCGCTGGAGCACCATCTGGGCATGACCTGCGACCCGGTGAAAGGGCTGGTGCAGGTGCCTTGCATAGAACGCAACGGGCTGGGTGCAATCAAGGCGGTGTCGGCGGCATCGCTCGCGCTACGCGGCGACGGTTCGCATTTCATGCCGCTGGACAATTGCATCGAAGCGATGCGGCAGACCGGCGCGGATATGTCGGAAAAGTATAAGGAGACTGCTTTGGGCGGGCTGGCCGTAAACGTCCCAAACTGTTGAGGTTGTGCGTTTTTGCGAACGATCGCGCCTGTGGCCAATCTTGTGTCATGAGTATTTATGGCAAGATGAAATGGCTTTGCGCGGCGCGTCTAGGCCTCTAACATAGAGGCATTGACCAAGAGGCGCGCATGAAACCGATCCGCAATATCCTGATCGTGGCGCAGGACGGGCGACTGCAATACGAGGCGTTGCTCTTTGCCGTCAGCCTGCGGCATTTCCCCGAAAACCGCGATTTGCGGCTAGTCGTGGCAGAGCCGCAACCGGGGCCGTTATGGCCGGGCGACCCGCGCATCAGCCGCCCCGCCATACGCCGCGAATTGCGGGCGCTTGGTGCAGAGATCGTGCCGCTGCATAACAAGGTCTTTGGCGCGCGCTACCCACAAGGCAACAAGCTGGAAGCTTTGGCGCTACTGTCTGCCAATGAGCCATTTGCCTTTTTCGACACCGACACGCTGATCACAGGTCCGATTGCCGATGTGGTGGCAGGGCCGCCCACGGCGTCACAATTGGTCGAACCGACATGGCCGCGCGAGCCGCTTTATGGCCCGTCTCTAGCCGAAATCTGGGGCGCTTTATACACGCGGTTTGAACTAGACATGCAACCGACGCTGGACGACCGGTTCGGTGACAGTGACTGGCGACGCTACCTTTATTTCAACGCAGGCTGGTTCATCGGCGATTGTCCGCACCAGATGGGGGAACATTTGCTGCATTACGCACAAAGCATTGAGCGTGACCCGCCAGCCGAACTCGCCACGCAAACGCTTGTTCCGTGGCTCGATCAGGTTGCTTTGCCTTTGGCGGCGGCCGCCCTCGGCGGCGGGCGGCGCGAGACCGGGCTGGACGGCCCAAATTCGCTGCATTACCGCGCCTTGCCGGAGATCTATGCGTATGGCTCGGATCATGATGTGACTGTTCTGGAAACAGTCACGCGCGCCCCGCATTTGTGGGACATCTTCAACCAATATGTTTCATTCCGCCGCATGGTCTTCAAGGAAAACGGCGCCGCTTTGCGCCAGATCATGGCCGCGCGGCCCACCCCTCTGACATATTCGGCCCGCAAGGCAGCAATCATGAATGCGGGGCATTGGGTGCGATGACAGGGTTTGTTGAAGTTGAAGTGACCTGCCCGGACGACGACAGCGCGCGGCAGATTGCGCGCGCGGCGCTGGAAGCAAGGTTGGTGGCCTGCGCCAATATGCTGCCGGGGTTGGAGAGCCTGTTCCACTGGCAAGGTCAGATCGATTCGGAAACCGAAGTGCTGTTGCGGATGAAGGCCCCCGCAGGAGCCTTCGAGGCTCTATGCAAGCTGATCGCAGTGCACCACCCCTACGAGCTGCCCGCCATCACCGCCCTGCCCCTTGCCGCCATCAGCCCCGGCGTGGCCGAATGGGTCGCCGCCGAATGTCAGGACGCAAACACCTGAGCGGCGCTGGCATAGCCCTTCACCTCTATCGGGTTGCCCGACGGGTCACGAAAGAACATTGTCCATTGCTCGCCCGGTTGGCCCTCGAACCGCAGGGTTGGCTGGATTACGACCTCGACGCCCGCCGCTTTCAACCGGTCCGCCAGCGCGCGGAAGCGGTCCACATCCAGCACCAGCCCGAAATGGGGCATGGGCACCATGTGATCGCCCACTTTGCCGGTGGGGGCGTTGGCGAAAGGCTCTCCCAGATGCAGGCTGATCTGGTGGCCGAAAAAGTCGAAATCGACCCATGTCTCGGTGCTGCGCCCCTCGGCACAGCCCAGAACGTCGCCGTAAAAGGCGCGGGCCGCGTCCAGATCGGTCACATGGTAGGCGAAGTGAAACGGCATCAGCATGGGTCATCCTCTTGTTTTGGGCCAGAGCTAGCGGAGCGGGCCAAAACAGGCAAGCGCCCCTCTGGACCCCGCGCGCGGGCAACCCTATAAGGCGCGCATGAATTATACAGCGATCATCCAGCGAATTAGCGTCCCGGCACTCTGACGCGCGCGGAGTGCCGGGTTCGACTGCGCTTGCCCCTTCCCCAATTTGCGAAAGATCGCCCCGATGACCGACTACAAAGACACCCTGTTTCTGCCCGAAACCGATTTTCCCATGCGTGCCGGTTTGCCCGCGCGCGAACCCGATTGGCTGGCCCGGTGGGAGCGCCTTGGCATCTATGACCGCCTGCGCGCGAGCGCCGAGGGGCGCAAGCCCTTCATCCTGCATGACGGCCCCCCCTATGCGAACGGCCATCTGCATATCGGCCACGCGCTGAACAAGGTGTTGAAGGATTTCATCACGCGCAGCCAGCAAATGCTGGGCCGCGATGCGCGCTATGTGCCGGGTTGGGATTGCCATGGCCTGCCGATCGAATGGAAGATCGAAGAGAAATACCGCGCCGAGGGCTTGGACAAGGACGCGGTCGATGTGGTCGATTTCCGTCAGGAATGCCGCCGCTTTGCCGCAGGCTGGATCGACGTGCAGCGCGAGGAATTCAAGCGCCTTGGCATCACCGG
>CAYNWX010000163.1:0-18075 GCA_964401005.1 uncultured Natronohydrobacter sp. | reverse complement strand
ACCGCGCTGCCGCCACCATTGGCCCCATGGTGTGAGACGAAGATGGGCCGATCCCCACCTTGAACATGTCAAAGACCGACAGAAACATCGCGCACCTTTTCCCGAAGTGTTCGGTCAAGGCTTACAGCCGGTCAAGCCTAGCGCGCCACCGGGAAGCGACATTTCGCCCGCGAAACAAGACCTCTTGGCAGATCGGCCGCACTGGGGCAGGGTGCGAATATGATGCGCATGTTTGCTCTTGCCCCGCTCTTGGCCCTTTTGGCCTGTTCCCCCACCACCAGCCCACAGGCCGGTCGTGGCTTATTCGACCAAAACTGCGTGCAATGCCACGGCACAGATGCGCGCGGCGGCGACACGGTGCCAGACCTGACGGGCCTTGCTCTGCGCGCGGGCGGTACCTATCCGCAATCAATGGTGCTGGATAAACTGGACGGGTATGCACGCGGGCAGGCCGCCTATGCGGGTGTCGAAATGCCGCAATTCGGCTATTTGCTGACCGGGCCGCTCATGCGTGTTGAATTGCCGGGTGGGATGTCCCGCGAAATGCCGGAAAAAATTGTTGCGCTGGACAGCTATTTGCGCAGCATCCAACGGGCGGGCGATTAGGCCTTAAACCTTGGCGGTAAAGTGCTTATAACCCCTGCCAACAGCTTTATGAGGGCCTTGCATGACCGACCAGATGACCCCGATTGACCGCGCCAAATACGCGGCAGCCCATTGTGCCGCCGATTTCGTCAAGGACGGGATGCGTGTCGGGCTTGGCACCGGGTCCACGGCGTCTTGGTTGGTGCGCCGCTTGGGCACGCGCGTGAAGCATGAAGGGTTGCGTATTATCGCGGTGCCGACCTCGGCGCGCACAGCGCAATTGGCCCGCGAGGTCGGGATCAACGTCGTCTCGTTGGATGAAGCGCGCTGGCTGGACCTGACCATTGACGGGGCAGATGAATTTGACGCCGAACTGACGCTGATCAAAGGCGGCGGCGGCGCACTTTTGCACGAAAAAATCGTGGCGACCGCGTCTGACCAGATGATCGTTATTACCGATCCTGCGAAAGAGGTCAGCGCGCTGGGCGCCTTCCCCTTGCCAGTAGAGGTGATCCCGTTTGGCTGGCAGGCCTCCAAGGCGCTGATAGAGGAAATTCTGGCCAGCATGGATGTGCTGGACCGCCGCACCGGCCTGCGCATGAATGGCGACGCGCCGTACACAACCGATGAGGGGAATTATATCCTTGATCTAAGCCTCGGCCGGATTGGCAATGCGCGACAATTGTCGTTGGTTCTGAACCAAGTGCCGGGTGTGGTCGAAAATGGCCTGTTTGTGGATATTGCCGATCAAGTCATCATTGGCCACCCCGATGGCGCGTGCGAATTGCGTGATTTGTCCGACGGTTCGGCGCAGGTCAGCCACCGTCAGGTCGAATTGGCCGAGGCGAGCAACATTTTCAACGATATCTAAGACATGTAAGGGGGCACCATGCCTTTCGACTATGATCTGTTCGTCATCGGGGGCGGATCCGGGGGCGTGCGCGCCGCACGCATTGCAGCAAGCGAGCATGGCGCGAAGGTCGCGCTGGCCGAGGAATACCGCATGGGCGGCACCTGCGTTATCCGGGGCTGTGTGCCGAAAAAACTGATGGTCTTCGCGTCGGAATTCCCCGGTCGCGTGGCCGATGCGCGGGCTTATGGGTGGGACGCGCAGATCGGCGGGTTCGATTGGAGCGCGTTTCGCGCGAAGCTCGATGCCGAATTGAGCCGCTTGGAAGGGCTATATCGCAAGGGGCTGGATGGCGCGGGCGTGACCGTCTTCGATTGCCGCGCGACGCTGGATGATCCGCACACGGTCGAACTGGCTGATGGCCGTAAGATCACCGCGCGGCATATCCTGATTGCCACGGGCGGCACGCCGGTTGTGCCCGAGAAGTGGCAAGGGCAGGGCGTCATGACATCGAACGAGGTGTTCTTGATGGATCGACTGCCCAAGTCGTTGCTGATCGTTGGCGGCGGCTATATTGCCAGCGAATTCGCGTGCATCTTCAACGGGCTGGGCGTGAAAACCACGCAATTCTATCGCGGTGCGCAAATCTTGCGCGGCTTTGACGAGGAAGCGCGCAGCCATATCGCTGATGAGATGGCAGCAAATGGGGTCGACCTACATCTGGGCACCGATGTGGTCGAGATGCGCGCCGATGGCGGGCAGACCTTTGTGAAATCTACCACCGGCCATGATCGCGCCTATGATGCGATCATGTTCGCCACCGGGCGCAAACCCAATACCGACCGGCTTGGGCTCGACAAGCTGGGACTGGAACTTGCGCCAAGCGGTGCAATCCCCGTGGACCGCTACAGCCAGACCGCGATTCCGTCCATTTATGCCGTGGGCGATGTGACCAACCGCGCTAACCTGACGCCCGTGGCCATCCGTGAGGGCCATTCCTTTGCCGACACCGTTTTTGGCGGCACGCCGCGCTATTTCGATCATGGGCTGATCCCGACGGCGGTCTTTACCCGTCCCGAATTCGGCACTGTGGGCCTGACCGAGGAAGAGGCCCGCGCGCAGGGCCCGGTCGATGTTTATGCCGCTGCCTTCCGGCCCATGCACAGCCTGTTCGCCGGTCGTAACAACCGCGCCATGATGAAGTTGATCGTCTGCGCGAAGACAGACCGTGTTCTGGGGTGTCACATCGTCGCGGATGGCGCAGGCGAGATGATCCAGCTTGCCGGTGTTGCACTGTCCATGGGGGCTACGAAAGCGCAGTTTGACGCAACGTTGGCCGTTCACCCCTCCATGGCCGAAGAGGTGGTCACAATGCGGAAACCCGTCCGCAGCCATGCCGACTGAGGGTTGAATTTACGGGTTGAGAGCCCAAGTTCCAAACAAAGCTGTAAATCAGGAATGGAGTCCAGATGTCCGGAAATAACGGAGGGCCATGGGGAGGCGGCAATCGCGGCGGTGGAAACCGCGGTGGCGATGGCGGCAATAACGGCCCACGCGGCGGCGGTCAGCAAGTCCCCGAGATCGAAGAGATCGTCAAAAAAGGTCAGGAGCAACTCCGCGTTCTGATGGGCGGGCGCGGTGGCACTGGCGGCGGCACAGGTGGCGGCGCGGGCGGCGGCTTTAGCAAGCGCGGCGTGCTTCTGGGCTTGGCAGCATTGACCGCAGCTTGGGCCTTTGCGTCTTTCTATACGGTCCGGCCTGAAGAACGCTCGGTCGAATTGCTGTTCGGTCAGTTTTACGCAACCGGCAATCCCGGTTTGAACTTCGCGCCATGGCCGGTGGTCAGCGCCGAAGTCGTGCAGGTCACGACCGAGCGCGTGACCGAAGTGGGCACGGGGCGATCTGTACTGGACAGCGGCCTTATGCTGACCCGCGACGAAGCTGTGGTGGATATCGAGTTCCAAGTGGTCTGGAACATCGCAGACCCCGCGCGCTTCCTGTTCAACTTGGCCGATCCGAGCGAAACGGTTCGCGCTTCGGCAGAATCTGCCATGCGCGACATTATCGCCCGCACGGAACTGTCGCCCATTCTGAACCGGGACAGGGGCGCGATTGCCGCCGACCTGCAAGAGAATGTGCAATCCGTGTTGGATAGTTACGATTCCGGGATCAACGTGGTTCGGGTGAACTTCGACAAGGCCGACCCACCGGAAGGCGTGATCAGCGCGTTCCGCGACGTGCAAACTGCGCGGCAGGAACGCGACCGTCTGGAACGCGAGGCAGATGCCTATGCCAACCGCGTATTGGCCGAAGCCCGTGGTCAGGCCGCGCAGCTTCGTGAAGAAGCGGAGGGCTACCGCGCGCAAGTGGTCAACACCGCGCAGGGTGAGGCAAGCCGCTTCATCTCTGTCTACAGCGAATACGTGAATGCGCCGGAAGTGACGCGTAAGCGGATGTATCTGGAAACTATGGAGCAGGTGCTTGGCGACATGAACCTGACCATTCTGGACAATGTGACGGGCGAAAGCGGGAGCGGCGTTCTGCCTTATCTGCCGCTGAATGACCTGAACCGTCAGAGGAGTGCAAACTGATGAAAAAAGCTGGTCTTTTGCTGCCCGCGCTGGCCGTGGTGGCAGTGGTTGCCTTCTCGTCGTTGTTTATTGTGGACGAACGTGAAAACGTATTGGTGCTGCAATTCGGTCAGGTGAAACAAGAAATCACCGAGCCGGGGTTGGGGTTCAAGATCCCCTTCATTCAAGAGGTGGTGCGCTATGACGCACGCATTCTGGGCCTGCAAACGCAGCCTTTGGAAGTAACACCGCTGGATGACCGTCGCCTTGTGGTCGATGCCTTTCTGCGCTGGCGCTTGCGGGACGTAACCGCATTCCGCGAAGCGGTCGGTCTGGACGGTGTGCGCGGTGCACAGGGCCGGATGGAGCGGATCATGAACGCCGCCATCCGCGAAGTTTTGGGGTCTGTTCCATCGACCTCTGTGCTGTCAGAGGACCGCACCGGGCTGATGAACCGCATCCGTGACATTTCAAGCCGTCAGGCGCAAGCACTGGGTATCGAGGTGATCGACGTGCGTCTGACCCGCACCGACCTGCCTCAGGAAAACCTGGAAGCGACCTTCGCCCGGATGCGCGCAGAGCGTGAACGCGAAGCTGCTGACGAGCGGGCGCGCGGGAACGAGGCGGCGCAGCGGGTGCGCGCGCTGGCAGACCGGACAGTGACGGAGCTTGTGTCGAGCGCGCAGCGCGACGCCGAGATCGTGCGCGGTGAAGCTGATGCAGAACGCAACCGCGTCTATGCCGATGCGTATAATCTGGACCCGGAATTCTTCGCCTTTTCGCGTTCGATGCAAAGCTATGCTGCCGCATTACGGGGTGAGAATTCGACTATGGTCCTGCGCCCCGACAGCGAATTCTTCACCTTCCTGCGTAGCGATGGCTTAAGCGGTGAGGCGCTTGACGCAGCAGAAGCCTTTGCCCGCGAATTGGAAGAAAATCCTGATGCAGCGCGTGAGCGCCAGCCCGAAACCGGGCCGGAAGAGCCCGACTCGGTCCGCGAACTTGAAGATATGATCAGCAATTAAGGGCCAGACAGCGTGACCTTTTCCACGCTTATTCTGGCACTTGGACTGGTGCTTGTTCTAGAGGGGCTGGTGTTCGCACTGGCCCCTTCGCGTATGGAGGACCTGCTGCGTGCGCTGACAGAGCTTCCCGAAGGTGCACGCCGCTTGATCGGGGCGCTGGCTTTGGTGCTGGGGGTTGGGCTGATCGTGCTGTCGGGTGTGATCGCGGGATCGTAACCCTCTCTCACCTTTGGTTGAAATACCATTTCACGAATTGCGTTTGCGATGATCTGCCATATCTATGATGCAACGCATGGGCCAATGGCCCGTTTATAATGACAGTGAAAGAGGAGTTCACAGATGCCTTCCACCGTCGCGATTGCGCGCCAACATGACAGCGCCGGGCTGATACGCCTGGTCAAGCTGACGGCACTGGCGCTTGTTTTGACTTTGGCGCAAGTCACGTTTCTGGCAGCGCAAGACCGTCCTGAAAGCTTTGCTGACCTTGCAGAGCGCGTCAGCCCAGCCGTGGTGAACATTACCACGACCACAACCGTGGCCGCGCGTCTGGACGGGGCACCTCAACTGCCTGAAGGGTCGCCCTTCGAAGATTTCTTCCGCGATTTCTTCGATGACCCGAACAATCCCGGCGGCCCCAACCGGCCGCAGCGCCCGCGTCAGGGTCAAGCGCTGGGTTCGGGCTTTGTCATCTCGCCCGACGGCTACCTCGTGACGAATAACCACGTTATCGAGGGCGCGGACGAGATCATGATCGAGTTCTTCTCCGGTTTGGAACTGGAAGCTGAACTGGTCGGCACCGATCCTGCGACCGATATCGCGCTTCTGAAGGTCGAACATAGCGACGACCTGCCCTTCGTGCCCTTTGGTGATGCAGAGGCGGCTCGCGTCGGGGATTGGGTTCTGGCGGTCGGCAACCCTCTGGGTCAGGGCTTTTCTGTCAGTGCCGGGATCATCTCTGCCCGTGGTCGCGCGCTGCAAGGGAATTATGACGACTACATTCAAACCGACGCGGCAATTAACCGTGGTAATTCTGGTGGACCACTCTTCAATATGGATGGAGAGGTGATCGGCGTGAACACCGCGATCTTGTCGCCCACCGGCGGGTCCATCGGGATCGGGTTTGCGATGTCGTCTAATGTCGTAACCGGGGTGGTCGACCAATTGCGCGAGTTTGGCAGCACGCGGCGTGGTTGGCTGGGCGTGCGCATTCAGAACATGACCGACGAAATGGCCGAGGCCATCGGTCTTGATGAAGCGCGCGGCGCGATGGTGACCGAAGTGATGGATGGCCCGTCGCTGGAAGCAGGCATCGTGGCCGGTGACGTCATTCTGGAATTCGACGGTCGCAATGTGGCCGACAGCAATATGTTGGTGCGCCGCGTTGCGGAAGCCGGGGTTGGTCGCGCAGTTGATGTCGTGGTGTTCCGCGACGGTGCCCCGGTGACCTTGTCTGTCACATTGGGACAGCGCGAATTGGCCGAAACCGCTAGCATGGCCGCACCGGGCGCCCCCGCGCCAGAAGCAGAGCCGGAACAGTCCAGCTACATGGGCCTTGAACTGGCCCCGCTGAACGATGCGTTGCGTGTCGAGTTGGACCTGCCTTCTGGTCTGCGTGGCTTGGTCGTCGGTTCGGTCGACCCCGATAGCGATGCTGCCGCCAAGGGTATTTTGCCGGGCGACCTGATTACAGAGGCGAACCAGCAGCCTGTCTCTACCGTGGCCGAATTGCGCGAACGGGCAGAAGCGGCCCGCGACGCAGGACGCAAATCGATTCTGGTGCTGTTGCGCCGCGGCGGTGACCCGCGCTTTGTGGCGCTAAGCTTGGAAGAGTAAGCCATAGTCCAGACAGCAAGAACGCGCGCCCTTGTAGCGCGCGTTTTTATTTGGCCAGTGGGGCAATGCCGCCCAAGGGCTAGTTTTGCCCGAAATCGCGCGGCGAAAGGCCCAAGCGTTGTGCCGTTTCCAGCGTCAGGATGGGGCTATCGAAGCCGTTCGCACGCTGGAAGGCGCGCACGGCATCTCGTGTTGCGCTGTCGGGCTGCCCGGTGATCGGACCGCGATAATAGTCCCGCGCCTGCAACGCGCGTTGCAGGCTTGAAACGAACACGCTGTTGACGGTTTCAGGGCAGGGCACCCGGAAAGCCGTTTCTTCGATCACGCCATTGGCCGGGGCCGCGCTGCTTGTTGAATACCGCGCCCAACAGGCCCGATTGGGGCTTGCGGGCAGCGATAGGCTTGCAGTCTCGACGCGGGCGCGCGTTGCGCCCACATCCGTGGCATGGGCCATTTCCGCACCGGCAAGCGCCGTCAGCGCGACGATCGCGCCAATATGCAGGGCCATGAATCGGTTCTGTCGGACAATCTGTTTCATACTGGTCAGATTGTTCTTCGATTCGGGCACAATCTGGGCGCGAACGCGTCCATTTGTCGGTGCTTTCGCGCAGAAAACACGGCTGGCCAAACCGGGCGCGGTGGCTTATGTCGCTGCTGACGAGAGCGATGCAACGAGGGCGCAGATGGCCAAAATCACTTATGTCGAATTTAACGGCACCGAACATGTCGTCGAGGTTGCCACTGGCATGACCGTCATGGAAGGCGCGCGGGACAACGGCATTCCCGGCATTGAAGCTGATTGCGGCGGGGCCTGCGCCTGTTCGACCTGCCATGTCTATGTCGACGCGGCTTGGGTCGAAAAGCTGCCGACAAAGGATGCGATGGAAGAAGATATGCTGGATTTCGCTTACCAGCCCGACCCGCAACGCTCGCGCCTGACCTGCCAGTTAAAGGTATCCGATGCGCTGGACGGTCTGAAAGTGTTCATGCCCGAAAAGCAAATCTGATCGCTTTAAGGTTGTTGGCGGCATTTTAACTCGGGCTTAACCAATCCGCTGCAATCTCCAGAGAATAGGGATTCTCACGGGATTGCGATCATGCCGGATGCGCTGCTTCTAAGTCTTGCAATCGTAACAACCAGTGTTCTGGTCTGCGGTGCTGTCGCCTTGTTGTTCATGGGCTTTGCGCCACGCGGTGGGGCGCGGTCGCTAACTGCCCCTGATTTGACAGAGCAAGACGCGGTTTTCGTGTTCCGCGCAGATGACCTTGTGGATTGTTCAGATCGTGGTCGCCAGCTTTTGGCTTCTGTCACGGCTGCAAGCAAAGGTGCACGGCAAGAGCTTGATCTGCTGCTAGACTTTCTTGAACCTCGTTTTGCCGAGCTGCGGTCAGAACTTCGGCAGCTTGTTGCACGTGGGGCGCTCGAACTTCAGGCGCAGGATGACAGTGGGCTTGTGCTGAAGGCGCACCGCAAGAACGGTCTGACCCATTTGCGCTTGATCGATACGCGCGCCGAAGGTGCCTTGGTCGCACTGGACCGGCTCAGCTTCGAAGCAATGCACGAAGAGCTGTCCATTCTGCGTGATGTGGTCGCCCAAGTGCCCGTCCTTGCATGGCGCTGCGATCAAGACGGGCGGGTTATCTGGGGAAATAGCGCTTATATCGACACCTGCCTTGCCAGCAAATCCGTTAACGAAGCCCTGACATGGCCGCTGCCAAACCTCTTTGGGGCGCAACGCCCGGACGAACATCAGAGGTTATCGCTGGAAATAGGCGGCACCTTGGCATGGTTTGGGCATATCCAATCAAAAGTAGACAGGGGAGAGATGCATTTCGCCACGCCGATCGATCTTGCCGTGCAAACGGAAACTTCACGCCGAGAAATGCTGCAAGTGCTGACACGCGCTTTTGCGTCCTTGCCCACGGGACTTGCGCTGTTCGATAAAGACCGCCGCCTTCAGGTCTTCAACCCTGCCTTGGTCGACCTTATGGGACTAGACCCTCTGTTTCTTGCAGCGCGACCAAGCTTGGAACAATTTCTGTTTACTTTGCGCGAATCGCGGATGCTGCCCGAGCCCAAGGATTTCGCAGTGTGGCGCCACGAGATCGCGGAACTTGAACAAGCCGCCCAGATCGGCAGTTTCAACGAAGAATGGTGCCTGGACACTGGGCAAATCTTCCAGGTGACCGGGCGGCCTCAACCGGGTGGAGCGCTGGCCTTTTTCTTCGAGGATGTGACCTCTGATGCCGCGCTAGCCCGTAGCCTGAGGGCTGAAATCGACATCGGCCAAGCCGTGTTTGACGGGCTACAAGATGCGGTGATTGTGTTCAACAAAGCTGGCGATGCGCTGATGTCCAACGCGCGCTATGGCCAGATTTGGGGAGAGGAGCCTTGCTTGAACCTCGCAGATATCGGTTTGCGCCATGCGCTTGCACTCTGGTCCGAAACCTCTGCGGCGACGCCGTTTTGGTCAGATCTGTCACAGTTTGCGACGGTGGCAGAGAGAAGTCGGCAGCTGACTGGCAGCGTATGCCTGATGGATGGGACAAGCCTTGCCGTCCACGCGCGCTGGTTGCGGCCCGATTGTCTGATGATAACCTTCCGCCCTCTGCTGCAAGATCCGTCGCGCGAAATGGCAATTGCGCAACGCCATGCTCAAGCACTGACCGCCCCTGATATACTCGAGCGGGTCAACGCGCCCCGCATGCAGAAGAAAATCGGAATACCAGATTTTGTTGGCACCGATGCTGGAATGCTTGTGGGTGTGGATACCGACCTGTTGGCGCAGCGAAAGACCCGGTTGGTGCAACACGTGGGCAGCCGCCCGCGCGCTAAATAGCTTTGCCAGACATTGCCGACGCTTCAACGCTAATCAAGGCTGGCGCAGAGTTTCGCTGCATGCCACATCTTGCTTATGAACTCGCACGACCATTTGCGCCTGATTAGCCCATCCCCAGAGACGACCGCGCAGATTGCCGCGCGGTTGGGGCAGACCCTTGGTGCTGGCGATGTGATCTTGCTGTCGGGGCCTGTCGGTGCAGGCAAGAGCCATTTTGCCCGCGCGCTGATCCAGTCACGGCTTGCGGTTCTGGGGCGCGTTGAAGACGTGCCTTCACCAACTTTCACCATCGTGCAAAGCTATGATCTGGACGATGTTGAATTGTGGCATGCGGACCTTTACCGGCTGACGGATCCGTCAGAATGTGACGAACTGGGCCTGATCGACGCTTTTGACAGCGCGATTTGCCTTGTTGAATGGCCGGACCGGCTTGGCATGTTGAAACCAGAGGGCGCGCTGCACGTAACGCTGACGCCGCAACAAGATATGCGGGTGTTGCAGTTCACAACCGACTCTGCCCTATGGACAGCACGCTTGGACGAATTGCGGCAAGGATGATGTTTGAACAATCCTCCATCCCCCGAGTTTTCGCCCTGCCCCCCGGCGCGGATTTTCCCCAGTTATTTGCTGAAGGCTTGATCGCACGCCTTGGCACAACTCCGCCAGAGGCGCGCGCGCGCATCACCTTGCTTGCGAACTCTGCCCGTATGCGAACGCGCATCCGTGCTTGCCTTGCGGCGCTGGGGCCTGGGCTGTTGCCGCGTATCCGGCTTGTCACGGACCCGCTTGTATTTGACGGGGCCACGGAATACCCGCCGCCTGTGCCGAAAATTCGGCGCAAACTGGAACTTGCGCGCTTGGTCGGGATGTTGCAGGCCGCCGAGCCGAAGCTCGCGCCCCGCTCGGCTGTGTTCGATCTGGCCGACAGCCTTGCCGCCTTGTTCGCGGAAATGCAGGCCGAAGGTGTCGCGTTCGCCGCGTTGGACGGGCTGGACCTGAGCGATCATTCCGAACATTGGGCGCAGGCGCAGCGCTTTTTGCGTTTGGCAAAGACCGTGGTTGCGCAGGACACTCCCGATAGTGAGGGACGGTTGCGCGCCCAAATCGAAGCTTTGGCGGCCCGCTGGAAGGCTCAACCACCTTCAGACCCGGTGCTGGTGGTCGGCTCGACAGGGTCGCGTGGGACGACCGCCTTTCTAATGCAGGCCGTTGCCCTGCTGCCGCAAGGGGCGCTTGTGCTACCGGGGTTTGATTTCGATATGCCTGCGCGCGCTTGGGCTCATTTAAGCGATGGGGCTGCGGTAGAAGATCACCCCCAATATCGGTATCATGCGCTTTTGCAGGCGTTGGACATCTCGGCGGATCAGGTCGTGCCATGGCAAGCGGGGGACGGCCTGCCGCGCGGTCGGCTTGTCTCGCTCGCCCTAAGGCCCGCCCCGCAGACCGATCAGTGGTTGCGCGATGGGCCTGCCTTGGGCGATCTGACAGCAGCGACCGAGGGGTTGACACTGATCGAAGCCTCGTCGCCGCGCGCAGAGGCCACAGCCATCGCGCAATGCCTGTTCGATGCGGCACTGAAAGGTCAGCGCGCGGCCCTTGTCACCCCAGACCGCGAATTGACACGTCGCGTCGCCGCCGCGCTGCAAGCATGGGGCATCACCCCCGATGACAGCGCCGGCCGCCCGCTGGGCTTGTCGGCACCGGGCCGTTTCCTGCGGCAAGTGTCTGAACTTTTCGTGCGCCGGTTGGATGTGCCCAAGCTGTTGGCGCTGTTGAAGCACCCTTTGGCCCATAGCGGGGCGGGGCGGGGCGCGCACCTGTTGCATACGCGCGATTTAGAGTTGTTCCTGCGGCGCAAATCGGTGCCATTTCCGGATGCCGCCGTGCTGAACGCCTTTGCCCCGGAAGCAGGCCCGCGCCGGGATTGGGCGCTTTGGTTGGGCCGCGTTTTACCCGCCTTGCCGGACCCAGCGGCGCACCCTTTGGTCACGCTTGTCGCGGATCATCTGGCCTTGGCAGAAGCATTGGCGGCAGGCCCAGAGGCCGATGGTGCAGGCGGGCTGTGGGACGAGGCCGCCGGGCAGGAAGCGCGTGCCGCCATGCTGGCGCTGGCCGCAGAGGCAGAGGCGGGCGGCTATTTGACGCCATTCGATTATGACGCGCTTTTGTCCAACCATTTCGCAGGCCGAGAGGTGCGCGAAAGCGTGGCCGCGCATCCCGACATCATGATCTGGGGCACGCTCGAGGCGCGCGTGCAGGGGGCGGATCTGGTCATCGCGGCGGGGTTGAACGAAGGGGTCTGGCCCAAGGTGCCAGAACCCGACCCGTGGCTGAACCGTGCCATGCGCGCCCAACTTGGTTTATTGCTGCCCGACCGGCAAATCGGCCTGTCGGCGCATGATTTCCAACAGGCAATTTGCGCGCCCCGGGTGGTTCTGTCACGCGCCATTCGCACGTCAGAGGCGCAGACGGTCCCCTCGCGCTGGCTGAACCGGGTGTGCAACCTGCTGGAAGGCTTGCCAGAGCAGGGCGGCACGGATGCCCTAAATGCGATGCGCGCGCGGGGCGATATTTGGCTGGCGCAGGCCGAGGGTTTCGAGGCCGATATGCGCAACGTGCCCCATGACCCGCCAGCGCCGCGCCCCGCGCCTGCACCACCTGCGCGCCCGTCGCAGCTTTCGGTCACACAGGTCGAAACGCTGATCCGCGACCCCTACGCGATTTATGCGCGCCATATCCTTGGTCTTGAGACGTTAAAGCCGCTGCTGCCCACGCCCGATGCCATGTTGCGCGGGACCGTGCTGCACAAGGTGCTGGAACGCGCAACAGATGAGAATGCGCGCCCGCTGATGGATTTGGCCGATGCAATCTTGGCCGAAGAAGTTCCATGGCACACGGCCCGCGCCTTCTGGCTGGCGCGCCTGCGCCGCATTGCCCCAGAGCTAGAGGCGTTCCTCGCCGCGCAACCCGGCGAAATTGTTGTGCGCGAGCAAAAATCGGCTTGGGTTCTGGCAGATCCGCCCTTCACACTCACGGCCAAGCCAGACCGCATCGACCTATGGCCCGATGGCCGGGTGCATATCATTGACTATAAGACCGGCGCGCCTCCCCAGAAAGAAGAGCAAAAGCGGTTTGCCAAGCAACTTCTGTTGCAGGCGCTCATGGTGCATGAAGGGGCCTTTCCCGCGCTTGGCCCGCGTGACGTGGCCTGTGTGACCTATCTGGGCATGTCCAGCGACGGGTTGAACACGCTGACAACAGAGATGACCGAAGCCTTGATTGACGAGATGCGCGACGGCTTTGCCGCGCTGATCCGCTGCTACCTTAACCCCCAGCAGGGCTTCGCATCGCGCCGCGCGGTCAAGCGCGAGCGCCGCTCGGCAGATTACGACCATCTGGCGCGCTTCGGGGAATGGACGATGCAAGACCCATCCGTGACATTGCCTGTGGGGTGGGATCATGACTGACGCCGCAACCCTTGCCCAGAACCGCGCGTCAGAGCCGTTTTCGTCCACATGGTTGTCGGCCAATGCCGGGTCGGGCAAGACTAAGGTTTTGACCGACCGCGTGGCGCGGTTGCTGCTGCAAGGTGTTGCGCCGCAGCATATTTTATGTCTGACCTATACCAAGGCCGCCGCCAGCCAGATGCAGAACCGCCTGTTCGAACTGCTGGGGAAATGGGCCATGCTACCCGATGCCAAATTGCGCGCCGAATTGGCCAAGATCGGGGAAGAGGCCGGGTCAGAAGCGCAATTGTCCGAAGCGCGTCGCTTGTTTGCCCGCGCGATAGAGGCACCGGGCGGGCTGAAGATCCAGACCATCCATTCTTTCTGCGCGGCGCTGTTGCGGCGCTTTCCCTTGGAAGCGCACCTCTCGCCCGCGTTTACCGAGATGGACGCCCGCGCGGCGCGCGCTTTGCAGGCCGAGGTGCTGGAAACGTTGGCGGAGCGCTCGGACAAGGTCGTCCAGCTGGCGCAGGCATTCACCGGGCAGGATGTAGAGACGCTGCTGGCCGAAATCTGCGACAATGCGGCACTGTTCAAAGCGCCTGCGCCGGATAATGGCACCTTCGGTTTGCCAGACGAAATGGACGAGGCGCGCTTGTTGTCCGAAGTGTTTTTGGGCAGTGAAAAGGCGCTTTTCGAGAAAGCACTTCCTCATTTAGAGGCCGGAACAACTCGAAATCAGGATGCAGCGAAAAAGCTGCGCAGGGTGGACCTTGAGGGCGACCAGATTTCCGCGTTGCGCTTGCTTGAAGATGTTTTGCTTTACGGCAGTGGCGAAAAGGCTGGTCAGGCCTCTATCGGCTATATTCCAACAAAGCCAACGCGCTTGGCGATGGGTGATTTAGCGGAGCAATTTGATGATCTCATGCACCGCGTTGAGGCCGCGCGCCCGCTGCGTCTGGGGCTTGCCGCGCTGCGCCGGGCGCAGGCGTTGCATGCTTTCGCCCAGCCCTTTCTGGCCGAATATAGCGCACAGAAAGAGGCCCGTGCTTGGCTCGATTTCGATGATCTGATTTCGCGCACGGGCGAACTTTTAAGTGAATCCTCGGTGGCGCAATGGGTGCTGTTCAAGCTGGATGGCGGCGTTGACCATATTCTGGTCGACGAGGCGCAGGATACCAGCCCCGCACAATGGCGGGTGATCGAATTGCTGGCGCAAGAATTCACCTCTGGAGTGGGGGCGCGCGATGTCGAGCGCACGCTGTTCGTGGTGGGCGACAAGAAACAGTCGATCTATTCGTTCCAAGGGGCCGATCTGAAAGTCTTCGACAAGATGCAGGCAGATTTTGCCGAACGTCTTTCCAATGTCGGGCTGCACCTGAACCAAGCCGCGCTCGAGCATTCCTTCCGCTCGTCCGATGCGGTTCTGCGCGCGGTCGACATGACCTTTCAGCCAGAGCATGCCGAAGGGCTGGGCGGCGCGCCCACGCATATTGCGTTTTTCGGCGACCGGCCGGGCCGCGTCGATCTTTGGGCGCCGATCCTGCCGGAAAAGGTCGAAGACAAAAGCGCTTGGTTCGAACCTGTCGATGCCGTGTCCGAAGAGCACCACAATCGCAAGCTTGCCAAGCTGATCGCGGAAGAATTGCGCCGGATGATAGATGCGCGCACACTCGTGCCGCACAAAGGCGCGGCCCGTGTTATGAACGAGGGCGATGTGCTGATCCTTGTGCGCAAGCGCAGCCCGCTTTTTCATGAGATCATCGCAGAATGCAAATCGCAGCGCTTGGCCATCGCTGGGGCCGACCGGTTGCGTCTGGGCGGCGAAATGGCGGTGCGCGACCTGACGGCACTTCTGGCCTTTCTGGCCACGCCAGAGGATGATTTGTCGCTTGCGGCATGTCTGCGCTCGCCGCTTTTCGGCTGGTCGGAAGACGCGCTATACCGTTTGGCACAGGGGCGCACGAAAGGGGAATATCTTTGGGCGCGGCTGCGCGCGCAGGAGGGCAGCGCCACCTTGGCGGTTTTGCGCGATCTGCGCCGCCAGACCGATTTTTTGCGCCCCTATGACTTGGTCGAGCGCATGCTGACCCGCCATGATGGACGCCGCCGCCTGATTGCGCGCCTTGGGGCAGAGGCCGAGGATGGTATCGATGCCTTTCTGGCGCAGGCGCTCAGCTACGAGCGGGCGGACATCCCTTCACTGACCGGGTTCCTGACATGGCTGGAACGCGACGAGGTGGAACTGAAACGCGAATTGGACAATGCTAGCCCCATGCTGCGCGTGATGACAGTGCACGGGGCGAAAGGGCTGGAAGCGCCCATTGTCATTTTGCCCGATACCGCCGACCCGAAATCCCAAGACAAGGCGGAACTGGTGGATATCGCGGGTCGCGCCGCTTGGAAAGCGCGGTCGGGCCAGAACCCCGCCCCCTTGCAAGACGCGCTTGATGCGCGCGCAGCACGCCGCGCCGAGGAAGATGCACGCCTTTTGTATGTGGCCATGACCCGCGCGGAAAGCTGGTTGATCGTGGCAGGTGCGGGCGACATGAAAAAGCCCGAAAACTGGTATCTGCGTGTCTCCGAAGGGTTACGCCTTGCGGGGGCAGAACGGATTGACACGCCCACGGGGCCGGGGATGCGCCACGCTTACGGTGCATGGCCAATCGCGGAAGAGCCACAAGCGGAATCCGCGAAAGCGCCGGTGCTTTTGCCGCAGGCGCTATGGCAGCCCGCGCCGCAACCACCTGCGCGCCCGATTCCCCTGCGCCCGTCCGACCTTGGCGGGGCCAAGGCACTTCCCGGCGAAGCGGGTCTGGATGAGGACTTGGCGCTTCGGCTTGGCACCGGGTTGCACCTGCTTTTGGAACATTTGCCGCATTGGCCGCGCGAGACATGGGACATACGCGCCGCACGCTTGCTTGACCACGCCGAAGATGCCGCGCGCCTTCTGCCAGAAGCGATGGCCGTTTTGGATAATCCCGACCTTGCCATGCTGTTTGCATCCGATAGCTTGGCCGAGGTCGAAATTGTGGGCCAAATCGGCGCGCGGCCCATGTCGGGGGTCATCGACCGCTTGGTGGTGACGCCCGATCATGTGCTGGCGGTCGACTATAAATCGAACCGCGTGGTTCCGGGCAGCATGGACGCCGTGCCAGAAGGTTTGTTGCGGCAGATGGGGGCCTATCTGGTCGCGTTGGAACAGGTTTTCCCCGACCGCAGGGTCGAGATGGCGCTGCTATGGACCGCAACCGCCAGCCTGATGCGACTGCCCGACGCGACTCTGCGCGCAGCCCTCGCCCGCGCGAGTGCTTGAATCCGCGCCCGCAGAGGCATAATTGAAGATGAACGAAGCAAACCCATGGAGGGGCCAATGCCCACTATTGCTGTGACCGATGCCACTTTCGACGCCGAAGTGCGCCAATCCGACATTCCCGTCGTAGTCGATTTCTGGGCCGAATGGTGCGGCCCCTGTAAGCAGATCGGACCGGCTTTGGAAGAATTGTCGGCTGAATATGATGGCCGCGTAAAAATCGCCAAGGTCAACGTGGACGAAAACCCCAACACCGCTGCTGCAATGGGCATTCGCGGAATTCCAGCGCTGTTCCTGTTCAAGGACGGCAAGCCGGTGTCCAACAAGGTCGGCGCAGCCCCGAAATCGGCGCTGCAATCCTGGATCGACGGCGCGATGTAAGCGCTATTGGGGTCGGTTTGGCCCCAAACCCTGCCGGTCGCATCTGGCCAAACGGCGGATGCCTCCGGCGGGAGTATTTCTTGCAAAGTGAAGAGGGCGCGATGAGCGAGTTTCCTGGCTGGCATGGCACGACAATTGTTGCGGTCCGCCGAGGGGGCGAGGTTGTCGTCGCGGGTGATGGTCAGGTCTCATTGGGCCAAACCGTTATCAAGGGCAGCGCGCGCAAGGTGCGCCGCCTGTCGCCGGGCGGGTATGAGGTGGTCGCGGGCTTTGCCGGGTCCACCGCAGATGCGTTTACCTTGCTGGAACGGCTGGAAGCCAAGCTGGAGGCGACTCCGGGGCAGTTGGCCCGCGCCTCGGTCGAGTTGGCGAAAGACTGGCGCACCGACAAATACCTGCAAAAGCTGGAAGCGATGCTGATCGTGACCGATGGGCGCGACTTGTTCGTCATCACCGGCGCGGGCGACGTGTTGGAGCCGGAGCATGACATCGCCGCCATTGGATCGGGCGGGAATTTTGCCCTTGCCGCCGCGCGAGGGCTGATGGCGACTGATATGGGGGCCGAGGATATCGCGCGCCGTGCCATGGCGATTGCGGCGGATATTTGTGTCTATACCAACGGTAATCTGACGGTGGAGAAGATTAGCGCTTGAGCTGCGCCTCCATCCACGCCCGCAGAACGGCGTTCATGCGGGTCTGGTAGCCCGCGCCTTGCGATTTGAAGAACTCCAAGACGTCGGGGTCGACGCGCAGTGAGATCGCCTTTTTCGGCTCTGGCGTGACAAGCTTGGCGCGGGTCCAGTCGACTTCGAATTCGTCCTCGTCGCGCTCGGGTTCCAGCCCAAGCTCTTCCGCGCGCCGCAGCGCGTCCCAATCAGTGCGGCCTTTCATCTGTCGAATCTCGTCCAGCGTGTAGGTTTTGATAGAGGTCTCGCTCATGTCTCCGTGCCCTCCGGGCGGTGATGATGCGGATCGTCTCTCCGCGGATCGTGAAGAACACCGCAACCATGATCCCGTTCCAATCCGCGATTGCGGCGAAGCGGTCTTCGGTGTCGCTTCGGGCGGGGATAATCAGGTGCGGGCTGCCGAAAATGGTGATGACGTCAAGAAAGTCGATGCCGTGCTTTTCGATGGTCTTGAGTATCCGTCTTGATCAAGAGGTTTTTGGCACCCAGACGCGGTCTGCTTTGACCAAGGCGTTTGCGGTTTCGATGAGCTTGCGCATGATCGCG
>CAYNWX010000162.1:0-10761 GCA_964401005.1 uncultured Natronohydrobacter sp. | reverse complement strand
GGCCAGAGCGGTTCCTCTGCATGGCACATGGAACAATGGCCCTGCACACTCCAATACACATCCTCAAACCCCGGATCGGCCATGAAGCGCGCGGCTGTGGGCGACAGGCTTGCGAGGTCTTCCTCGGCATCTTTCGGTTGACCCATAACCGACAGGATCACAACGCCCACGAACAGCACCGCCGTGGCGGCCCATGTCCACCATTTATAGCCCTGCCCCATATGCATGGAGTTGAAGAAATGCCGGATCGTGACGCCCATCAGGAACACAAGCCCCGCGATCAGCCAGTTATAGTCTGACGCAAAGGCCAGCGGGTAATGGTTCGACAGCATCAGGAACAGAACCGGCAGCGTCAGGTAGTTGTTATGGGTCGAGCGTTGTTTGGCAATCTTGCCATATTTGGCATCAGGCACCCGCCCCGATTTCAGGTCGGCCACAACGATCTTCTGGTTCGGTATGATGATGAAAAACACATTGCCCGACATGATCGTGGCGGTGAACGCGCCCAAATGCAGCAGCGCCGCGCGGCCCGTGAACACCTGCGTGTAGCCCCATGCCATGATGACCAGAAGCACGAACAGGAACACCATCAGGCGCGTGTTATCCTCGCCAAAGCGGGATTTGCACAAAAGGTCATAGATCACCCAGCCCAAGCCCAGCGAGGCAACGGAGATACCCACCGCCTGCCAGACCTGCAAATCCATTTTGTCCAGGTCGATCAGGTAGAACTCGGCGCCAACATAATAGACCAACACCAGCAGCAGGAAGCCCGACATCCATGTCCAATAGCTTTGCCATTTATGCCAGATCAGGTGGTCGGGCATCTTGTCGGGGGCAACCAGATATTTCTGGATGTGGTAAAAGCCACCGCCATGGACCTGCCATTCCTCGCCATGCGCGCCCGGCGCAAGACTGGGGGATTTGCGCAGCCCGAGATCCAGCGCGATGAAGTAGAAGCTGCCACCGATCCACGCAATCGCGGTGATGACATGCAGCCAGCGCACGGCAAATTCAGCCCATGCGCCGATCACGGCAAGCTCGAACATGATGGCCCCTTTCCTGTTGGTATGTTGGGTGCAGGCTATACCGGCGCGGCGCTTTCTGTTAATTCCATAAAACACCCATCACTTTCAAATGCAGCCTGAAAATAGCCATGGCCTACCTTAGCAATCTGCGCATGTTCGTGCGTGTCTATGAATTGGGCAGCATGTCGGCGGCGGCGCGCGATCAGCGCACATCACCCGCCGTGGCTTCGGCCCGCGTGGCAGAGCTGGAAAAGCATTTGGGTGTGCGGCTGTTCAACCGCACCACGCGGTCGCTGCAACCCACCTCGAACGGGCGGTTGTTCTACGAGGGCGCGCAGCGCGTGCTCGACGCCGTGGCGGATGCCGAAGCATCGCTGACCCATGCCAGTGCGCAGCCACGCGGCACGCTGTTTGTGGCCGCGCCCTTGGGGCTTGGGCGACGGCTGATCGCACCGCATGTGCCCGCCTTCAAAGATGCGCACCCCCAGATCGACCTGCGTCTGCGCCTGTCGGACCGCAAGGTCGATGTCACCGCCGAAGGGCTGGACCTGGCCTTTCACCTTGGCACGCTGGAAGATTCGGGCCTGAAAATGCGCATGCTGGCCGAATGCGCGCGCGTTGTCTGCGCAGCCCCTGACTACATTGCCCGCCGTGGCCTGCCCCGCGATGGCGCGGCGCTGGTGGCGGAAAAGCACGATTGCCTGACATTACGCTTTCCGGGGGCCACCGAATTTCAATGGGCGCTGCAAACACCCGACGGGGCAAAACGCTTCAAGATCAGCGGGCCATTTGAATCCGACGATGGCGATGTGCTGACGGGCTGGGCGCTGGACGGGCGCGGGATTATCCTGAAACCCGTCTTCGAGGTGGCCGAACATCTGGCCAGCGGTGCCTTGGTGCCGGTGGCGACCGAAAACCCGCCCCTGCCCGTAACCTTGGCGGCACTTACACCACACAGGCGGTTACGCGACCCGAAAGTGTCTTTGTTCATCGACTTCATTGCAGAGCGCATCCGCGAAGCCTTGGACGCCGGCGCAAGCTAGGTGCGCGGGCGCGCCCGCGGCAGATGCGTTCGGATCAGCTTTGCACGATGGGCGAACACCGTTTCATCATCGAAGGCAGACCCATCGCGCGCCGCGCGCCCGATCAGGTCGGACAAGCGAGCACGATCTTGCGCAAGCGCTCCCAGTGCGTTGGCCAAATCCTCTGGCTGGCCAAGCGGCGTCAGCACGCCGCCTGCATGCTGCGCGATCAGGTCTGCCGGATAGGCGCTGTCATACCCCACCAACGGGCAGCCAGACGCCAAGGCTTCGATCAGCACGCGCGGCGATTCCGGGGTAAGATGGCAAAACAACAGCACATCCGCCTCGCGCAACGCGCCCAGCAAAAGCGCGCGGTCAGATACGAAACCGGGCAGCATCACACGGTCCCGAAGCGGACCCTGTGCCACCCGCACGCGCATATTGGCCAAGTCCGGCCCATCGCCCAGCCATTCCGCTTCAAAATCGACACCTGCCTGCGCCAGATGTTCCAGCACCGCCAGCCAGTCGCCCGTTCCCTTCATCGGGTCCGCGCGCCCGGCATAGACAATGCGCATCGGACCCTGCCGCGCCTGTTTTTGCGCCAGCACCTCTGGCGTGATATGGTCGGATTTGTGGATATGGATGTCATGCACATGCTGCGGGTTCGGACTGTAGGGCGCATAGGCGTCATAGGTTTCGCGCCCATGAAACAAGCCTAGCGCGGCCTTGGCAATCAGCCCTTGTTCCATGCGGCACATGATCGGGTATTCCACCGCAAGACGCAGGCGGCGGCGCAAGGGCGCAGTTTTCACCAAGCGGCGCGCGACGTCCGGCTCGACCCGGTCGGTCCAGATGTAAAACGGCAGGCCCATCGCAGCGGCTTCGCGCGCAATGACCGCGCCCCAATCTCCGAAAGAGGCGCCGCCCAGCGTGGTCCCGACATAATCCGCCCGCGCTAGCGCCGACCGGATGGTCTTGCGCGCAGGCCCCAGCGCCCACAGAAAGCGGTCGGGCCGCCACGCGCTAGGCAGATGCACGAAATCCAACCGCGCGCGCGCGGGTCCAATCCGGTCCAACGGCACCCAAGAGCCGGGCGCAGGCCCGTCTTCGACCGCAACCATCACGATCAAACGCTCGAAATGCTCGGCCCAAAGCCGCAACCCGTTGCAGGCTTGATCGTCTAACAGCAGCCCGTCGTCGCGCCGGTAAAGCGAGGCCGGCAAGTGCAAAAGAAGCGTGTCTGTCGGGGCTGTCATGGGCCTGAGAAGCGCATAAGCGCCAAAGGCTGTCAACTGCCGCGATAGGTGGAAAACCCGAAGGGCGACAGCAAAAGCGGCACATGGTAATGGCTGTCCGGGTCGCTTATGCCAAAGCGAATGGGCACATCATCCAAAAACAACGGCTCTGCGCCCGCTTGCCCGGTTGCCCGCAAATATGCGCCCGCCGCGAAGACAAGCTCGTAGCTGCCGGTTGCGAAATGGTCTTGCGGCAGGATGGGGCTGTCTGTGCGCCCGTCGTCATTTGTGGTCATGCGCGCCAGTTCCGTGCGCGCCGCGCCCTCCAGACGGTAGAGCACGACCTCAAGCCCCACTGCGGGTAGCCCGCGTGCCGTATCCAGAACATGGGTGGTCAGAAATCCGGCCATTGCGCCCTCCTGTGGGTGTGTTTCTATGCATCTAGGCGCAACCGGGTGGAAAACACCAGCATACGGGCTTGCGCCAAGCCCGCAGGTCTTTCAAGAAATTCCAGAAAGCGGAAATGATTATTCTGCTTTAACACATAATCATGACAGGTCCCGGAGGCTCTCTTGCAACGTTACCCCCGCAACATGACAGGCTATGGTGCCACACCACCCGCGGCCAACTGGCCGAACGGGGCGAAGATCGCGATCTCTCTGGTGTTGAACTACGAAGAGGGCGGCGAAAATTGCCTGTTGCATGGCGATGCCGCGTCCGAAGGGTTCCTGTCCGACATTCCGGGTGCCGCCCCTTGGCCCGGCCAGCGCCATTGGAACATGGAATCGATTTACGACTACGGCGCGCGCGCTGGGTTCTGGCGGTTGCACCGGCTGTTCACGGGGCGCGCCCTGCCCGTCACCATCTTCGGCGTGGCCAGCGCCTTGGCGCGCAGCCCCGAACAGGTTGCCGCCATGCAATCGGCCGGGTGGGAGATTGCCAGCCATGGGCTGAAATGGGTCGAACACCGCGACATGCCCGAAGCAGAGGAACGCGCCGCGATCCAAGAGGCCATTCGCCTGCATACCGAAGTGACCGGCGCGGCCCCGCGTGGCTGGTATACCGGGCGTTGTTCCACCAATACCGTGCGGCTTGTGGCCGAAACGGGCCAGTTCGACTGGATTTCTGATACTTACGACGATGACCTGCCGCATTGGATGGAATTCGGGCCGCGCGACCAGTTGATCCTGCCCTATACGCTGGAAGCCAATGACATGCGCTTTGCCACGGCCCCCGGTTGGGTCACGGGCCGCGATTTCGAGGATTACCTGAAAGACGCGTTCGACACGCTCTATGACGAAGGACAAACCGGCACCCCGAAAATGCTGTCCATCGGCCTGCATTGCCGCCTCGTTGGCCGACCGGGCAAAATCGCCGGGCTAATGCGGTTTCTCGATCACGCGATGTCGCATGAAGGGGTCTGGTTCACCACGCGCGGCGAGATCGCGGCGCATTGGGCGGCGCATCATCCGCACAAGCGCATTGAGCGCCCCAGTCAAATGGACCGCGCCACGTTTGTCGCCCGGTTCGGCGGCATCTATGAGCATTCACCTTGGGTTGCCGAAGTCGCACATGCATTGGAACTTGGCCCCGCGCATGACAGCGCCGTGGGGCTGGCAAATGCCATGGCGCGCGCCTTCCGGTCGGGTAGCGAGAGCGCCCGGTTGCAGGTTCTGCGCGCGCACCCGGACCTTGCGGGCAAACTGGCTGCGGCCAAGCGCCTGACGCCCGAATCGACCGCCGAGCAATCAAGCGCAGGGCTGGATGCGCTGACCGATGACGAGCGCGCGGCCTTTCAAACGCTCAACACCGCCTATGTCGAAAAGCACGGCTTTCCCTTCATAATCGCGGTGCGCGACAACACCAAGGACAGTATCCTGGCCGCCTTCCACACCCGTATCGACAATGATAGCGCGACCGAATTCGACACGGCCTGCGCACAGGTCGAACGCATCGGCACGTTGCGGCTGATGGAAATCCTGCCATGATGGCTTCATCTTGCTATAAATACTCACGCCGCGACGGCAGGGACCGGGCATGACGCAGGTGGTGCTCACCCAACCCCTGACAACGCAAGCCTTCGCCCCCTTTGGCGATGTGCTTGACGCGACCGGCACGCCCGACAAGCTGATCAATCAGGGCCTGTGTGGGCGGTTCCACGACCGCGCAAAGCTCGATTTCGGGCCGGATGGCCGCGCCGGCATCTCGATTTTCAGCGCCCAGCCGCGCGCCCTGCCCTATTCGCTCGACATGGTGGAACGGCATCCGGAAGGAAGCCAAGCCTTCATCCCGATGCACCAGCACCCGTTTCTGGTAATCGTGGCTCCGGACGAAAACGGCACCCCCGGCACGCCCCTCGCGTTTATCACCAATGGCGCGCAGTCAATCAACTTTCACCGCAACACTTGGCACGGGGTGCTAACCCCCTTGGCCACGCCGGGGCTGTTCGCGGTCATCGACCGTATCGGCCCCACCCCGAATCTGGAGGAGCACTGGTTCACAACCCCGTGGGAGGTGCGGACCCCCTGAAAGCATAGCCAGCCTGACCGAAAGAACCGCCTTGGCGGAACGACACAACATGTCTTTGGAGGAGGACAGACAATGACAGACACTTCCCTTGGCACGCCCGCGCAATTGCGCGACGTGGATTATATGCCGCCCCTGCACAAGGCGATTCCGCTGGGCGTGCAGCATGTGATGGCGATGTTCGTCTCGAACGTAACACCCGCAATTATCGTGGCGGGGGCAGCAGGCTTCGGCTTTGGCTCGAACTCGCCCGATTTCCCAAACCTGATCTACATGATCCAGATGTCGATGTTCATGGCGGGCGTGGCGACGCTGTTCCAGACCATCACCTTCGGCCCCATCGGCGCGCGCATGCCCATCGTGCAGGGTACGTCTTTTGCCTTCATCCCCATCATGATCCCACTTGTTGCGGGCAAAGGGGTCGATGCGATGGCGGCTGTCATGGGCGGCATCCTTGTGGGCGGGCTGTTCCACGCGGCCTTGGGCACTGTGATCGGGCGCATCCGCTTCGCGCTACCGCCCTTGGTGACGGGTCTGGTCGTGACCATGATCGGTCTGGCACTCGTGCGCGTGGGCGTGCAATATGCGGCAGGCGGCGTGCCTGCCATGGGGACAGAGGCCTTCGGCAACCTGCAAAGCTGGTCGGTCGCGCTGGTCGTGATCTTCGTCACGCTGGGACTGAAATTCTTCACCCGCGGCATGCTTGCCATTTCGGCAGTGCTGCTGGGCTTGCTGGCAGGCTACGCATTGGCCTTTGCGCTTGGCATGGTCAGCTTTGGCAATGTGGGCCGTGCAGCGGTCTTCGCCCTGCCCAGCCCGTTCCATTTCGGGATGGAATTCACCGCCGCCGCGATCATCGGTTTTTGCGCCATGGCCTTTGTGTCGGCGGTTGAAACCGTGGGGGACGTGTCAGGCATTGCCAAGGGCGGCGCGGGGCGGGAAGCCACCGACCGTGAAATCGCGGGTGCCACCTATGCTGACGGGCTTGGCACGGCCGTGTCGGGCATTTTCGGCGCGCTGCCCAATACCAGCTTTAGCCAGAATGTCGGCCTGATCGCCATGACCGGCGTCATGTCGCGCCATGTCGTGACCTTCGGGGCGGTGCTGCTGATCGTGGCGGGGCTGTTTCCGAAGGTGGGCGCGGTCATCTCGACCGTGCCCATCGAAGTGCTGGGCGGTGGCGTGATCGTGATGTTCGGGATGGTCGTGGCCGCTGGTATTTCCATGCTGTCGGACGTGCATTGGAACCGGCGCAACATGGTCATCTTCGCCATCGCGCTGTCGTTGGGGCTTGGGCTGCAACTGGAGCCTTCGGCGCTGCAACACCTCTCCGACACGCCGCGCGTGCTGCTGACCTCGGGCATTTTGCCCGCCGCCTTCATCGCCATAATCCTGAACCTGATCCTGCCGCAAGAGCTGGCCGGAGAGGCGACAGAGGAGGTTTCTGGCGGGTTGCACGGGTCTGGCGCCGGGCTGGACCCGGCCGATCGCAAGGGCTGATAAGCCGGGGGCGGCGGAGCGGAATTTCCCCACCGCCCCTTGACGGTCGGGGCCACAGGTCTCTTATAAGGGGCAGCGAAACCCATAATGAAAGACGAGGAACACAATGGCCTTCGAACTTCCCGACCTTCCCTATGCGCATGACGCGCTGGCCGATCTGGGCATGAGCGCCGAAACCATGGAATTCCATCACGACATTCACCACAAGGCCTATGTCGACAACGGCAACAAGCTGATCGCCGGCACCGAATGGGAAGGCAAATCGCTGGAAGACATCATCACCGGCACCTACCAGTCGGGCGCGGTGGCACAGTCGGGCATTTTCAACAATGCCAGCCAGCACTGGAACCATGTCCAATTCTGGGAAATGATGGGTCCGGGCACCGGTGGCATGCCGGGCGAGCTGGAGATTGCGCTGACTGAAAGCTTCGGCTCGGTCGACAAGTTCAAGGAAGAATTCGCCGCCGCAGGGGCCGGGCAGTTCGGCTCTGGCTGGTGCTGGCTGGTCAAGGAAAAAGACGGCTCCTTGCGCGTAACCAAGACCGAAAACGGCGTGAACCCGCTCTGCTTTGGCCAGACCGCGCTTCTAGGCTGCGACGTGTGGGAACATAGCTACTACATCGACTTCCGCAACAAGCGCCCGGCTTACCTGTCGAACTTCCTCGAAAAGCTGGTGAACTGGGAAAACGTCGCCTCGCGCATGTGATCCGACCTCGGCTTGAATGTGCAAAGGGCGCTCCGACGGGGCGCCCTTTTTTGCTGTGCGCTTCGTGGCGCGGGACCAGGGCGCGGCCAACCGATGGCGCTCTGTCGCAAAGCTCACCCCAACACATGCACCCCATGCAACGCGGCTTTGCGCCCCTGTCGCTTGTGCTGCACCGCAGCATACCCCATTTCTGGTCAAGTTAACACAAAGACCGAAAGGAGCCACAAAATGACCGCGCTTCTCACCAGCTTACAAGCCCGCCTGAAGCAACGCGCCGCCTATGCGCGCACCAAGGCGGAACTGGAATCCATGCCGCTCGAAGTTGCCATCGACCTTGATATCTATAAACCCGACGCCGCCAAGATCGCGGCGCAGGCCGTTTACGGGCGCTGAGCCAACTTCGCCAGCAGCGATGCCTTGATCGCAGGGGGCACGAATTTCGTGACATCCCCGCCCAGCCGCGCGATTTCCTTGACCAGCTTCGACGCAATCGCCTGATGGCGCGCCTCTGCCATCAGGAACACGGTCTCCACGCTGTCATCCATCGCGCGGTTCATGCCGACCATCTGGAATTCATATTCGAAATCGGTCACGGCGCGCAGCCCACGAATGATGATCGTCGCGCCCACGTCATGCGCGCAATCGATCAGCAGGTTCTCGAACGGATGGGCGACAATCTCGACACCCGTCCGCTCTGACAGCACAGCCACCTCGGCCTCTATCATCGCCACCCGTTCTTCCAGCGTGAAAAGCGGCCCCTTGTCGCGGTTGATCGCAACACCAATCACCAAACGGTCCACAAGCAGCGCCGCACGTGTGATGATATCAACATGGCCCAGCGTCAGCGGGTCGAAAGTGCCGGGGTATAATCCGATACGCATGATGTCCCTCGCGTTTTTGGCCACGCAACAATATTGCGCGGCAAAACGCAACCCTTGGGATCAGTAGCCAGCGATCATTCCGGTCAGCGCATCCTTTTCCAGTTGCAATTCGGACAGGCGCGCGGCGACCACATCACCGATGGAGATGAGTGCAATCATCCGCCCGCCCTCCATCACCGGTAAATGCCGAAAACGCTTCATCGTCATGGTCTGAAGCACCACATCGGCGTTGTCCTCTGGCTTGCAACCATAGACATTGCGGGTCATCACATCTTCCACTGGACGCGCCACGCTCTCGCCCCCCGAGCGCGCCAATTCGCGCACGATGTCGCGTTCCGACAAAATGCCTAGAACCATGCCCCCATCATCCGAAATGACAACCGCCCCGATCCGATGCTCTGCCAACAAGCTTGCGGCAGCCCCCAAAGTGGTGCCGGGTGGAAGTGTCACGACACCCCCCTCGGCCTTGTTGCGCACGATCTGACTGACAAGCATGGACGTCCTCCCTGACTGTGGTGGCGCGCGAAGCTGCGACACCTTGTCACAGCTTCCGCCACCACAGGCCCATCTGTCAAGCTTTACGCCGTGGCGGCCCGGATCGCGGCCTCGAATTCGCGTTTCAGCAAGTCGATGTCCTCTATGCCCACCGACACCCGGAAAAACCCTTCCGAAATACCGAGCGCCGCGCGCCCTTCGGCCCCCAGCGCCCGATGCGACGAACTGGCCGGGTGCGAGATCGTCGTGCCGATATCGCCAAGGGTCGGCGCGAAGGCGATATTCGGCGCGGCCTGTGTCAGCCGATTTGCCGCCGCACGCCCGCCCGCCACTTCAAAGCTGACCATGTGGCCCCCACGCGCGCCCAAAAGGCCAATGGCGCGGTTGTGGTCCGGATGGTCGGGCCGCGTGGGATAAAGCACCCGCATCACCCCCGGCAGCCCCGCGATATGGTCAGCCAGCGCGGCCGCATTCGCCTCCGCGCGATCATAGCGCAGCTCAAAAGAATAAAGCCCGCGCTCGGCCAGCCAGCAATCGAACGGGCTGGGTGTGAAACCGACCGTGACAGAGAAATCATAGATGGCCTTACGATGCGCCGGGTCTCTTGCTGCCACATAGCCCAGCGTTGCATCCGAATGACCCGCCAGTATCTTGGTCACCGAATGCACCACCACATCCGCGCCATGATCGAAAGGCCGGTAACCGCGTGGCGTGGTAAAGGTGTTGTCCACCACCACAAGAACACCGCGCGCCTTCGCCCCGTCGGTGATGGCCGCAATATCCGCCACCCGCAGCGTCGGGTTCGACACGACCTCCAGCAGGATCAACCGCGTCTCGGGCCGGATGGCCGCAAGGAAAGCCGCCGCATCGGTCGGGTCCGCCAACGAGGTCGCAATCCCCAACCGCGGCAAATCCTCACGCATCAGCCGCAAGGACCGGCCATATAGCTGATCGCCGCCCAAGACATGATCGCCCGCGCGCGTCAAACCCATCAGCACAGCCGCCACGGCCGCCATGCCAGAACCCAGAACGATCCCGCCTGTCGCCCCTTCCAAAAGGTCGATCTTGCGCGCCAGCACATCGGCATTCGGGTGCCCCTCGCGCGCATAGGTGTAGCCCGACAGCCGCCCCTCATATTGCGCATCAAGCGTATCAGGGTCGGGCGAAGCATAGACCACCGAAGGCTGAATCGGCGTGCCCACCGGGCGCGAGGCGCTTTCAGGCCAAGCCATCCGCCTCACCAAACTGTAATCATCACTCATGTTGCTCTCCCTCATCTTCGTCCTTGTATGAATATCCCGTGGGAGTCGCACCGCAGGTGCGGCGGGGGGGGCGCTCCCCCCCCCCCCCGCCCCCCCCGGCGCCCCCCCC
>CAYNWX010000161.1:0-3526 GCA_964401005.1 uncultured Natronohydrobacter sp. | reverse complement strand
CAAAGCCCGCGCCCGCTGATCTGTCCGTGACCGCAGGTCGGGGTGTGATGGATTACGCAAACGCCAAGGCGCTGCACCATAACAGCCGCATGAGCGCTGGCTGCCCATTTACCCCGGTTTTTGCGTAAATCTGCTTGGCATAGCTGCGCCCGGTTTCACGGGTCAGGCCAAGGGCTGCGCTTGCTTCCGGCAGGCTTTGGCCTTGGCCTAAAGCGCGGGCCAAGCGCGCCTCTGACGGGGTCAGGCCAAGGGCACGGGCCAAACGGTCAGGCGCGGGTAGCTGGCGCGCGGCACGCAAAATCACAGTCCCATCGGCCAAACCATACGCCGATACGCCGCCCGGTAGCGCACACGACGCGCCGGGCGCAACCATTGCCATCGCAAGCGGTATCCGGGCCTCGTCCAGCAGGCGCATTGCTGTGGTATTGGTGCCATCCGGCTCTAGCTGTGCCAAGCCTGCGCGCCATTGCAACGCCTCTGCATGACCCAAGGCGCGGGCCAGCCTGAGGCGCTCTTGTGTCATGACCATGGCCTGCGCAACATGTGGACATAGGCTGGATAGCCGTGCGCTATCTGCCGCGCGGAACCGCCCCCGCGCACGCAACAGCCACAACCACAGGCGTGGCTCTGCCGCCGCGATCACGCGGGTATCGCCTTGGGTGAAATCGGGGTCGAAAGGGCCTGCGCGGTCTGCCAGTTCTTCGGCCCCATAGACCCGAGACGGGCGCAGCGCCGCGAAACAGGCGGGTCGGACGAGCGGAGGAGCGCCGGCGCTTTCCCATGCTTCGGTTTCGGTAAATAATACCACCTGATCTGCCTGTATCTGCACCCGCAACAGCGCCAATGCAGCCTCCCAGCCTTGGGTGCCACGCGCCGCTTCGGCCAGCGCCAAAAGCATCTCACTGTCATTGCTTGCGATCATTTTGTAAGCTTACCCCCATTTGGGGGGTGTCGGCAAGCGCGCGCCTCGTTAGATCAAGTGCAAGCCAAATATCGGAGCAGATATGACCCTGACCAACCTGACTCACTTGCAACGGCTGGAAGCCGAGGCCATCCACATCATGCGCGAGGTCGTGGCGCAGGCCGAGAACCCCGTCATGCTGTATAGCGTCGGCAAGGACAGCGCCTGCATGCTGCATGTCGCCAAAAAGGCCTTTTATCCTTCGCCGCCGCCCTTTCCGTTGCTGCATGTGGATACGACATGGAAGTTTAAGGCCATGTATGCCATGCGCGAAGCCGCTGCACGCAAGGCGGGGATGCAGCTGATCGTGCACCAGAACCCGGACGCGCTGCGCCAAGGTATCAACCCGTTCGACCATGGCAGCTTGCACACCGATATGTGGAAAACCGAAGGGCTGAAACAGGCGCTCGACCTGCACGGCTTTGACGCCGCTTTCGGCGGTGCGCGACGCGACGAAGAAAAAAGCCGGGCAAAGGAACGCATTTTCAGCTTCCGCACCGCCGCCCACCGGTGGGATCCGAAAAACCAACGCCCCGAGCTTTGGCGCAACTACAACGCCCATAAAGCCAAGGGCGAATCCATGCGCGTTTTCCCGCTGTCTAACTGGACCGAACTGGACATCTGGCAGTACATCCACTTGGAAAATATCGACATCGTGCCGCTGTATTACGCTGCTGAACGCCCGACCGTGGAACGCGATGGCATGCTGCTGATGGTCGATGACGACCGCTTCCCGCTGCGCGAAGGCGAAGAGCCGGTGATGCGCTCTGTTCGTTTCCGCACACTGGGCTGTTACCCGCTGACGGGCGCGGTTGAATCAGAGGCCAAGACCCTGCCCGAGATCATTCAGGAAATGCTCCTGACCACCACATCCGAGCGGCAGGGTCGCGCCATTGACCATGATCAAGCCGCGTCGATGGAAAAGAAGAAGCAGGAAGGGTATTTCTAATGTCCGAGATTTACAAAACCGACGCCCTGATCGCCGAAGATATTGATAAATATCTGGAAATTCACCAGCACAAGACCATGCTGCGCTTCATCACCTGCGGGTCGGTGGATGACGGCAAATCCACGCTGATCGGGCGGTTGCTCTATGACAGCAAGATGATTTTCGAAGATCAATTGGCCACTTTGGAAGCGGACTCCAAGCGCGTCGGCACCCAAGGCGAAGGCATCGACTTTGCGCTGCTGGTTGACGGTCTGGCGGCAGAGCGCGAGCAGGGCATCACCATTGACGTGGCCTACCGCTTCTTCGCCACTGAAAAGCGAAAATTCATCGTCGCGGACACGCCGGGGCATGAACAATATACCCGCAACATGGTCACGGGTGCCTCGACCGCCGACCTGGCCGTTATCCTGATCGACGCCCGCAAAGGCGTGCTGACGCAGACGCGGCGGCACAGCTACCTTGCCCACCTGATCGGTATTCGCAACATTGTGCTGGCCGTGAACAAGATGGACCTAATCGGCTATGACCGTGCCAAGTATGACGCCATCGTGGCTGACTACCGCGCGTTTGCGCAAAGCATTGGCATCACCGACTTCACCGCGATCCCGATTTCCGGCCTTGCGGGCGACAATATCACCACCCGCAGCAAGAACACGCCGTGGCATGACGGCCCGGTGCTGCTGGAGCATCTGGAAACGGTCGAACTGAACCAGACGGTCGAGCAGGACAAACCCTTCCGCATGGCTGTGCAGTGGGTGAATCGCCCGAACCTAGATTTCCGCGGGTTCTCGGGCACCATCGCCACGGGCGTTGTTAAGGTAGGTGACGAAGTGCGCGTGTTGCCCTCGGGCAAGACATCGACCATTGCGCGGATCGTGACAATGGACGGCGATCTGAATGAGGCAGTCGCGGGCCAAGCTGTAACCCTGTGCCTGACTGATGAAATCGACTGTTCGCGCGGGCAAATCCTGTGTGCGGCGCAGAACCCCGTTGAAGTGGCCGACCAATTCGAAGCCACCGTCATCTGGATGGACGAGGTCGAAATGACCGCGGGCCGTGCTTATTGGCTGAAGCTGGGGCCGCAAACCGTCAGCGCCACGGTCGCGCAGCCAAAATACCAGGTGAACGTCAACACGATGGAACATCTGGCTGCCAAAACGCTGGACCTGAATGCGATCGGCGTGGCCAACATCACCGTCGACCGCGACATTCCTTTCGCGTCCTACGACGGTAGCCGCGATCTGGGCGGGTTCATCTTGATCGACAAGATGACCAACCGCACGGTGGCGGCGGGTCTGATCCACTTCTCGCTCCGGCGTGCGCAGAACATTCACTGGCAGGCGACTGATATCAGCCGGGATCACCATGCCGCGATGAAAAACCAGAAGCCGATGGTGCTGTGGATGACGGGCCTGTCCGGGTCGGGCAAGTCCACCATCGCCAACTTGGTCGAGAAGAAGCTGGCGCGGATGAACCGCCATACCTTCTTGTTGGATGGCGACAATGTGCGCCACGGCCTGAACAAGGATCTGGGCTTTACCGATGCCGACCGCGTGGAAAATATCCGCCGCGTGGGCGAGGTGGCACGCCTGATGACAGATGCCGGTCTGATCGTG
>CAYNWX010000160.1:0-36728 GCA_964401005.1 uncultured Natronohydrobacter sp. | reverse complement strand
GATGGCGCGCACCATCGGGCCGGTGACGGCCACCTCGGCCAGTTGGAAGGTGATGGCGCGGCTTCGATGCACTGGTAAATCTTGTCGCGGGATGACTGCTCCACGCTGTGCCTTCATGTTGCCTTCGCAGGTTAGGCCATTTGCGCATAGCCTGCCAGCCGTTCGGTCAAGTCTGAACATGCGCCCCGCGCGAGCCAGGGCAACCTGTGAAAATATGAAGCAAGATGCTGCGTACAGCGTCAACCCACGTGCTCCGCTAAATGGGCCAGCGAACATGATTACCTGACGCACACAGGGCCCGCACACTGCGTCTGTGACGCCATCAGCTGAGGTTGTTGGATTTGTGCCTGCCCAAGGAGCGCGGTTCAGTGCGCTTTTCAGCTGTTGCGCCCGTTGCCTGACCCGCTACGATTGCCACAGCAAGCTTGAAAAGTGACCATCAGATTGAGGAGACACGGCAATGAGATTTATTGATAACATGCTTTTAAATTTCAATGCCAACTGCAGTCGAGACGAGGTCTTTCTTGGCGACTACGAAGAGAGCGTTGATCACGACGGCGTGATATCCTGCATGTCATTCAAAAACAGGATTTGCCCATCAGAAAAACCGTATGAAAAATCCATTCTCTATAAATTTCAAATGCGATGCGACAATTCAAATATGGATATCGAGATCAGAGCAATTTTGCGCCACAATCGAAAGCTGATTGAGCCGGAAGACTTGATCGATATTGGAAATGACTTGAATAGTGAGTTCCCCTTCTGCCCGTTCTTCTTTGATCGAAAAATCGGGCGTGGCGTAGTTGCAACCGAGTGGAATATGTTCGGCATGTACATCCCGGCTGATAATGAAGAAGACGAACACGCAATTGATGACGCTTTGGAAGTGAGGCGCGGCGTAATGGACCGTTTTTCGCAACTTCACTGGAAGCTTAACGAAGTTGCTAAGGCCTACATTCAACACGAATGTGTTTAGCTTAATTCATCAGGCTTGGGTTCACTAAATGGACGAGGCTTGGTGCGTTTCTTGGGTTTGGCACATGGTTTGGGTTTCGTCGGACCCGGTATGGGCAACTGTTTGGGCTTGGGGTGCTGTTTGCACCACGCCTCGCCCACCAGCACGGTGTTGACCTGCTGTAATGGGGTGATGCAAAATCACCAGCTTGAAACGAAAAGTACTGATGGTCACAGATCAGTAGACCATCACATGCTGGGACTAAACACCTACGAAGGATAGTATGGGAGGCAATATGTGCCAACTCTACGGGTCTGATTGGCGGCCTGGCTTTTCAATTTTCAGGTTCGTCAAGCATCAGCACACCGCCATGACCATGCGCCGTCTTATTCGCGCTAAAACATGTTATGACTGCTCATGAAACAGAGGCCTCGTCTACGGATGCATCAAGGGCCTGAATTACTTCAGTCGCTCTATGCGTCCAATCATCTTCCCCAATCGCCCAATCACAATTAAGCACTTCAGCCGAATGCGGCGCCTTGACTTCCGGGAAAGATCTGCGCCGCAGGTCTTCTGGTGTCAAAAGGCTTCGGCAAGCAATGGTGTACTTGCGAGGTTGCCAATGTAGCGTGGCCACGACACGGCCAGCTTGTTTTCCATTGCGCTTGGTCCAGAAAGCCCAAATGCGCATTTGGCCCTTTCGGTTATTGGAAAAAGTATAGGCGACTGAAGTATCGTTGCGCTCTCGAAAATGGAAAGCAAGTTGATTGAAAAATGCCTTCAGCGTCTGAGGAGCGTCACTTATATGGGCAAAAAACGCCTCTTCGGCGGCTGGATTATATGTCGCTGTCATGAGTGCGGTGCCCCTTTGATTATTGACGCTATGTGCCAACATCGTTCTGCTTCCTGGCCTGCGAGTCTAGCGTAAATCACCCCTGTCTGTAAGGAACACGCCCAGAAACGTACGCACAGCGCCTTGTCAACGTTGGAGAGGCAATGGGAGCCCGCTAAGCTGACGCCCGTCTGACGCTCTGTCAGCTCAGATTGTCTGGCTTGGGCTTGTTGAATGGCAGCGGCAATTTGCGCGGCTTGAACAGCGGTTCGTCTGGCGCGCGTGCCTTCTTGGGCTTGGCGGGTTTAGGGACAGGCACGGGCTTGGGTTTTCGCCAATCAGGCGCAAATTCACTCACACGCATAGACGCTCTCCTGATGGGGGTGCGGTCAGAACGGCCCAGCCGAAACTGTAAGTACTTCTATGCCAAATTTGGTCGCGCAGAAAATCTTGGCTGTCAGATGCTCTTGGGGTCATTGCCATGCTCCTGATCTGGCTTGCCACTTGGCGCGGGCTTGCTCTTCCATGGCCCGCTGGCATTTATCATGTAGCTCCTGAAACCGATCAGCCCAATGGCGGTGACGCTGCTCTGTACTGTCGTTCAGGCGCTGTGCGTAATAGCCCAGTTTGCTTGCGCAGGTGGCCAAAGCGTCGGCACTGGGTTCCAAGTCGCGGAACCGCAAACCGCGCATATAACTTTCATCCTTGGCCAACCAGCTGTGACAAAACTCCCTGTTTGAACTGACAGCGTTGCAGGCCATCAAAGCGTCCCTGACCTGTTCCAATACGTTGCGTGACATTCTGATCCTCCTTGTTTGGATACCGTTATTTATCCAGCGGTGTTCAGAATGCTGTGGTGCGGAAACTGTGTTGCAGAAACTGTGGGAACACATCTCAGCGCAGGACAGGTGCTGATCTCAGGTGCGGCAAGAGCTCTTGCTTGATCTTGGCCGCCTGCTCAGGGTCATGGGCATAAAGCTCGTCGATGATCTTGGCATGATCATGCTCTTCCGCGTGCTGTTCTGCGCCGTCTTGTGGTATTTGCTGAAACTTCTGAATGCCAGCCGTCAGTTGCTTTTCGTTCATGACGGGAAACCTGCCCAGTGCGGCCTGCTGGACCATGAACGCTGATTGCCTGACCAATCGACCAGCTATGGCGGATTTCTTGTTGATGATGTCCGCATCTTTGGTGGCAGCACCTTCAATGCCCAACAGATCAGCCAACTGGACGAAGTTCAGATCAGGATTGGCCAGATGTGCTTTCCAAGCGCGAAAATGACGATCCAGTGACGTCAGCACTGGCTTGGTCCACACAGGATAGCGGGCACGACTGCCGCCTGTTTCTGCTTTCTTGTTGGCCAGCAGCGGCTGAAGCAAAACCCTGATGTCTGCTAGGGTGCGCTCCAGATCGGCATGGGCAGGTATGGACAGCAACAGGCGATCTGCAACGCGGTCAGGATCGACGGGCGTGTCTTCCACCCTGATGCCCAGATCAGCCGGTTCGCAGAACAGGTAGCGCCCATGCAGCGCCCACCAATCACGGAAATTCAGATCGAAGATGTGTTGAAAGTCCTGCGCAACTGATCCTTGGGGCATGGGCTTTTCGCCCTGAACCTGCCGCTGGAACGACTTGTTGGTCCTGAGAAACCGATACCAGTAGTAGTAGACGCTGTGCGTCCAGCCCGGAGCATCTGGATAAGGTGGGTTGGGTTCCTTGGCCGCTGACAGGTCTGTGTGAAAGTTGCGCTCAGGTTTGGGCGGTGCGTAGCGGAAGAACAGAACCTGACGTCCACGGTGTCGGAAGAAATCTTCGTACATCTGTGCTCCTGCCTGCCCACCATGCTCCGTCACAATACCATCCAACATCATCGATCACAGGTCAATGTTGGCGTCGGATTGAAGTCGCCGATTTGAGACCTTGGCTTCACCGGCGCAATCCCGCGTCGGCATGGTCAACAAAAGGAGGATTTACCCATGGCAAATATCAACACTTCTATCGACAACCTGATCATTGATCGCAAGAATTGGCAGCAGGCGGCCTATAAGGCCAGCAACGATGAACTTTATGGTCTGCTGGCCCGTTGCTTTGATCTCTATCTGGCGATTTCTCGCAGCTACGAGTTGCCCAAGGCGCTGAATGCGTTGCTCACTGAGCGCGGCTATACCTTTACCAACAGCACCAGCCTCGCCCTCAAGGTTGTCCGCGTCGTTTTCGCGGATCCCAATGAGCCGGATCGCTTTAAGCACCGCCTGCTTGCCTACGCGCGCGTTCTGAGCATTGCAAAGGAAGCCAACCAGCATCCTGATACGCTCGCTGATTTTATTGCTGCCCGTGGCGGTATCGATGAAATCCGTCGGTCCGGCGGGAACGCTGCTGGCAAGGCTGGGCAGGACCAGCGTCGTCGTGAGCATGCGGAGCACGAACTGCGCAACGTAAATAGTCGGCCCATGTTCAAGCTGCCCAGCTTGCCCAAGCCGCTGCAGCCTGAGGAAGGTCAGCGTTTCAGCCTGGCTTTGGTTCGCAAGAACGACGACGGCACTGGTTCCATTGTGTTTGGAACCGGCAACAAGGCGGCCCTTGCGCAGGTCTTGCTGATTGCTGGCAAGCACATCGAGGAAAACTCCAGCAAGCAGGACATTCTGGATCGTGATGCCAAGATTGCAGAGCGTCTTGAAGCCAATATGACCAAGCTCAAGAAGCATGCGAGCAAGCGCTTTGAGCCTGAGCTTACCGCTGAGTTTGACCAGACGCCCGTCGCGGAACCTGTCCTCTAATCACCCCAACACCGCAGGCAGCGTCTCTGGCGCTGCCCGCCTATCCAACATTGAAAGGAGAACAGAATGACTTTTATCAACCGCAATAAGCCCAATACCATCCATGATCTGGTGTTCGCCAATGATCGCACCAAGCAGATCATTCAGGACTTCGCAAATGGTCATCGGACTGGGCACGTTATCCTTCATGGACCGCCGGGTGCCGGCAAGAGTGAAGCGGCCCGCGCCATTGTCCGTGCGCGCTTGGGCGAATTTGCAGACAGCGGCTTCGCAGACCCCATGCATGGCAACAGCTTGGACAGTCAGAGCATAGACAGGTTGGCCAACGAACAGGCATGGCAGCGCATGCAGAATGGCGAAGCGTGGACCATCATCGATGAAGTCGATTTCGCAAGCGAGAAGACCCAAAAGGCCCTGCGCGAATTCATCGACAGCAATCCTAATTGCAACATCATCTGTACGACCAACAATCTTCACAAGCTGGACGATGCGCTTCAGGATCGGTGCCAGAAGGTCAAGGTCGAGCGCCCCAGTGCAGAGCAGTGGATCAGTCGTGCCGGCGAAATCATGCGCCGCGAAGGGCATGCTCTGGATGACGCGCAAATCGGTATGCTGCTTGATGGGTTTGAGGGCAGCGCCCGCGATCTGATCCGCGAATTAGAACACTATCACAATCGCCTGCCGCGCAATTAATCGAGTGATTGCGGCGAGCGCAGGTACTGCGCTCGCTGCATCCCCAACTCAAATCTGGAAGGAAATATAATGGAAAACAACGAAGAATACACGTTCGAAGTGAATGGCTATGCTGTGGTCATGACCGAAGAGGTCAAGTACAGAATTGATGCTTTTAAACGCATCAAAGATATTGGGCTCACTGATGCTGAAAAGGCAGGATTTACGCCTGAGAAACTGGCCCAGCAGACAAAAGCTTTCGAAGCTGAACTCCACGCTGCCATTGACAACGAGTTTGACGAAGACACGGCTAATTATCTCAAGCAGATGTTGCCCAGCGAAGTTCTTCTGAACATGGACGACTTCTTGAACAACAGGGTCACGGGAAAGTTCCCCTTGGATATTCTTTCGTAACTCTGGTTCTGGTTTCGATCGTTCAGTTTTTGTTCTGGCGTTATGGATGTTGTGCGATGCAAGCACAGGAGCACAACCATGACGCATTTGAGCAAACTGTCCTTCAAGACCGTGCAAAGGTCTGTCCAGCAGCGCGATCCTGTTCTGGAACGACGCACCAAGATCATGGCGGCCATCGACGAGCAGAAGCTGGTGTTGGCCGCCAAACTCAAGGGCGACATTCACTACGCAGAAAAACCCAAGTGGATGAAAAACGAACAGGGCGAGCGTGTGCTGGTCACGGCGCAGCGTCAGGTCAAACCGTGGTTCTTCCAGCAAGACGGTGGCTGGTATGTGCAGTGCCGCTATGGCGCGCGCATTGTCTTGGTTGATGGCAAGAACAACGCTGTGTTCGTCAAAGACCTCAAAGACGTGGGCGCTGTGCTGGATGCTGTCAGTGCTGCCGTTAACGCTGGTGAGCTGGACATGGTATTGGCGCAGGCCACGCAGCGCAAAGCCCGAGCCTGATCATGGCAGACGTTGCGACCCAGCGTATTCGTGCCCTGAACGATCTGGCGCGGCAGACCTTTGCAGGCTGTCGCGTCATGATAACACAGGGCATACAGGCCCAAGATGACATTGCTACCATCATGCAGAAGGTTCAGCAGTTTGATGACTTCACGCCGGACAATGATCCGCACGGCGAGCATGACTTTGGCGCATTCCGTCATGCAGGCGAAACCGTGTTCTGGAAGTTCGATTATTTCGATCTGGACTTGCAAATGCATTCGCCAGACGCCAGCGATCCTGAGGTCACCGCCCGTGTGCTGACCATAATGCTGGCTGAAGAATACTGATTGAAAGGAAGATGGACATGACACGTGATGAAAATCTGGCCGCACTGAAAGCAGAGCTGCAAACCTACCTGCAAAATGTGTTCAACGAGTATGTCGATCTGCGCACTTGGGCCAAGGTCTGGGCGGCAGAGGATTGCGACCTTGATCTGGGTGCTTTTGAAGCAGTGCAAGATGTCGTTGACGCCATGGGTTTCAGCGACTTTCACGCAAACATTTCGCAAGGCAAAAACCTGTGGGACGCCGTTCTGAGCGTCAGTTGCAGCCTTGATCTGCGCAACGAAGATTTTGATATCGAATTGGTTCTGCACAATGGCGTTATTCAGTTTTTTGATGTCAAGATCGACAATAGCCCTGATGAGCTATGGCAGACGGATTTAGCAAAGGCATTCGACAAGAAGTTGACCTGGGTCGCGCTGAACAAATAAATTTATGAGCTGCATCAAGGAGAGCATGATGTTTCATGCGCTCCTTTCATTTTGAGCCTGTTTTTCTTGCGTCGTGATAAATAAACGTACGCGGGAGAATGGCTTGAACTCGAAAATAAACACCCAAAAAGAATTGCAAAAAATGTTGATGCAGAGCGACTGGAATATCTTTGGAACTTTAAAATTTCAGCCCATACGCATGATCAGCGGTCACAGGTCTCATTCATTGCTGAAGCACTATTGGAACAAAATGGATAGAGTTATTTATGGCAAGGCGGCGCAAAATGGCTGTCGTATCCAGAGGTGGTGCTTGGCGCATGAAGGGTCGCACAATGATAACTATCACATTCACTTTGTGGCTCGTTCACCCATAGATGCTGATCTGTTCTGTTGTTTGAGCAATGCGCTTTGGGCCAAACAGGATCGAGCCACCGCAAGCATAAATATGAACTGGATTACGCCAGTTATTCACAGAAGACGTGTGGCCAACTATATGACGAAAGAAGTCTGGAAGCTGGGGCCCACAACATTTGACGCTTTTTTGAGTTGCTCAAACCCAAACGATTTTGAGTGGAACAAGGTGCGCGAGGCTCAACAAGTCGCTCGTATTCGCTCCGCTATGACCCAGAATGAAGAACAGACAACCAGAACGGCACTGGAAAAGCACAAGGCGGAAACCCAAAGACGCCTTGCACTCCGCGACTGAAACGGGAGTGGCTTAAGCCACCCAGGAATAGGCGACAACGGAGGAAGTTCGAGACTTGGAAGCCATCGATCATGGCAAATCCTTGTTATGACGTGTCGCTCGAACAGACCTGGTGAAAACGATTACTGATTTCACAAACCACAGGTTGATTGTTTCACAAACACCCCCCAATAGGGCAACTATAAACAGGCCAAGCCAGATCATCAAGAAACACATTATGATCACTTGTTGTCATCCACTGAACTTGCGTAGCATGCGGACACGCTGCGCAGGCTGTAGGCGATTTGGCGCAGCTTGCGCAGACCAGCCTTGCCCTGCGTAACCCAGCAACTGCTGTGGTAGCCCTTGCGGCACGACAGACGCCAAAACCTAAGGTAAGTCGTATTTCTTTAGGTTTTTGCCGATGTCATTGAAATCATTGATGGTCTGATTGGGCCTTTTCAGATCGACTGGTGCAGACCTAATAGTTTATCGTCAAGCATATGAAAACATTAGGTTTTGACATGACGACAACAACGATATCAGCTCAGTATCGGATTTGTGCCACCTGCACCTACTGGACCGGCAATCGCGCTGTGCGTGGGCCACGTGGCAGCTTCGTAAAGGTCAATATCAACAGCTCAGCTCGTTGTGCGCCCACTGGGGGCCTGCCCCATGCGCTGACCAATGCGAAACAGAGCTGTGGTCAGCATGTGCGCTGGACGGCGCTGCACCAAGGTCGCCCATGAAACAGGCGCAAACACTCAACGAAGCCCAGTTGCGCCGTGTGCTGCAATACTGCCGCACTCGCCGCCACGCTGTGCGTGACGAAACCATCATCATGGTCAGCTTCTATGCAGGGCTCAGGGCCAAGGAGATCGCAGGCCTGGTCATGGGCGATGTGTTTGACGAAGCGGGTGTTGTGCGCGAGCAATTCGTGCTCAGAGCTGTGCAGAGCAAGGGCGGCCAGACACGCACCGTGTATGTGAACCAGCGACTGCGCCGTGCGCTTGCTGAATACGCGGCCAGCATCAGCACATCAGATGCTCAGGCTCCCCTGTTCGCCAGTCAGAAGGGCGGACATTTCAGCCCCACCACCATGTGTCAGCTGTTTCAGGATATCTATCGTGCTGTGGGGCTCAAAGACGCATCAAGCCATTCAGGTCGCAGGACTTATATCACCAGATTGGCCAACAAGGGCGTGGGTGTCAGGGTCTTGGCCGCTCTCGCGGGGCATGCGAGCATTCAGGTCACGCAACGCTACATCGACGTCAACTCGGATCAGATGGCATCAGCGGTGGAGCTGCTGTGAGAGCTATTCAGCGCCCGTTTCTGAACGATCCAGCTTGTCCAACAGGTCAAGTCCCCGCGCGGCGGAACCCATTGCCGCAATGCGACGATACCTCAACTCAATATCATTCTCAGTCAATGCCTGCGCCGTTAGCTGTTCGAACAGTTTGTTCAGGCTTATACCACGTGCCTGAGCCATAGCTTTGAGACGCTGATGTTGGTCTTCGGGCAGTCGTACTGTCACAACGCTCATCTCTTCCTCCATAACTCCATGAACTCGGCCGCCGTCACCAGTTTCAGATGCGGAAACTGCAGCTCCATCTTGGCAAAGTCGCGTTCGTTCTGTGTGACGATGTATTCGGCGTTACCTGCCACCGCCAAATCAACCACGTGATTGTCGGCCTCATCGCACAAATTAGGTCGCCATGTGTAATAGATTGGCACCCACTTCGTCACACTCAAGAAAGCCGCAAACAGCTCTTGCCGCTCAGCATGTGTCAGCTTGCTGGTTCGAAACAGGTGGTCGCGCGAAAGCGCATCTTCTATCTCAGCAAACAGCGCCACGCCGATCAGGGGTTGAACCTCACCTTGCAAGCAAAGCCGCAGTACTGCGCGAGCAGCACCACCGTCTCGCAGCAACGCGCCCACAATGATATTGGTGTCCACAACAATCCGCATGCCTTAACGATAGCACATATGCTGTCACTTCTGCAAGGTGCTCACGACCCCAACAGCTCGACCAACCCGGCCTCGCTCAAGCGCCCCTGGCACAACCTCTTTTTGCAAAACTGTGCTTGCCAGAAGCGCCGTATATAGCCCGGTTAAAGGTTGCTACATCAAGCGGGGGCCCGAAATGTCAACATGAATGGTACGGCGAAGTCTCGCCCTCAAAGCGAATAAGCGACCTACCTCCGTGCTCCCATTCAATGGCAGCATTGATCCCGTCGCCTGCGCGTGTCCATACACCCGCTTGAACTTCGTCACTGTAAGTGCGACATGACGCGAACATATCGATCAAATAGGGAACCGTTTTCTCTTCAGCTACCAAACGATACCCAGCATCACTGCCGGTAACGATATATAGACTTGGCGCCTGATTATTATGTTCAACGCTGGCATACAGTACCCGCTTATTTACTTCGGATACAGGTATTGTAGGCTCTCTACAGTCTGGGAAAACACCCAACAAAACGGGATAATAGCATATTTCGCTCACCCTTTGCTTATATGCATCAATCAAGCAGTCAACATTATGGCATTGATCTCGTTCTACCAACCAAGCGCGTTGAGTAGCTTTCAGATCAGAGCGAGCACCTTCACCTATATTTGCTGCCCTCATGACGGCATAGTTATGTGCCAATAGATCATCCAAAAGTGACAACTCAGGCACAGAACAAACCATGTGTTCGGCATAAGTAGATGCCTTATCGCAATTAAATGAAGCGCCTTTCGCAACATCTGAAATGAAAAATGTCGCTGCGCCTAATGCAAATGCGTAAGTTAAAAGTTTCATATGCCTCCTATAAGTGCATCTCGGACACTTCATTAGCCCGCAATGACACTAACATACCTGTCGAAAATCCAACCACTGCTGCAGGTGCCGTGGTAAGGAAAAGTGAAATCGAAATCTGTCGTTGAACAGTCCCGCTCGCCTCGCGGAACGTAAACGATGCCGCTCCAATTTCCGCCATCCCCATCACACAATTGCACTTGATCACCGTTATACAGCCGGTCGATTTCGGCGTAGTTCACACCGGGGCCACTGCGTACCGACAAAAAACCGTCGCCGTTTGGATCAAGACCAGTTATAACTCCTAGCGCACAGGGGTCGAGGTCATATTCACGGTGAATGGTGACGCGGACCTCAGGCGTTACAAAAAAGCCAACAATTTGGGATTGAAGCAGTCTCAGACGAGCAGGATCATCTTCATATGATTTTATGAAAGAAACGTTCTGTTGCTCCACTAGGGAGAGAGAGACATTTTTGCCGATAGGCCTGTACCAAGCATACTGCGAGAAATGCGCTTGCAAATCTCTGCTATTGAAAGCGTATCCATGGCGCGCGTATATTTCGTTTCGAGCGATGCGCAAGTCTTCAGCCACCAAGCCAATCAAGTCCGCTTCGACCAGAAGTCTGTCATCAGAGGCGGGCAGCATTTCGGCGTATGAAATCTGAACACTGACAACAAAGGACAAGGCAGCGGTTAACAAGCTTTTCATTGGCAAGCCCTTCCAGAGAACATCCACGCTAAAAGAGTGCATTGATCCGGCAGTGAGTCAAGGCCGACATCAATTTGATCATGCCGAACGCGGTTAGCTATCAAAAGTCGCCAATTGGCGACAATAATATGACACACGCACATTTCCTCTACGGGCTGTTAACTCCCCAACACCTGTGTCAACGCTGCCTCGCTGAGCAGTCCAGCCTCCACAGCATCCAGGGCGCGATGGGCTAAGGTTTCTGTTGGCAAATACCCGTCACGCGACACTCCGATAGCTGCCAACAGTGCTTCCTCCCCCAGTTTGCCCGCTTCAAACAGATCGAAGGCACGGTCGGCGGGTGAGCGAACAGGTTTGTTGTTGTTATCTGGCACGCTGTCAGCTTGATCAACCCTGTCAGCTTCCAAGCCTTGTTCAGGCTCTGCAGGCAGTTCTGGATCAGTCTCAGCATGGGGATTAGCGTTGGCCAAGTCTTCGGGTTTCAGGGCATGCGACCCTACATCGTACCGCTTGCGATATTCAGCATCTGATAAGTCGAACCTTTTGCCCGTGAGCACATCCTTGCGCAGACGCGGCGTGAGGTGGCTGTAATGACGCTCAATCATTGGTATCGATGTGCCCATTTGAAGAGCAAGTGTGTGGACATCCATGCCGTCGTTGAGCAGCGCGAAGGTGGCATAGGTATGGCGGAAGCTGTACAGCGTTCTGTGCTGCCCTGTGCGCGGGCAATTGAGCAAGCCTGTGTCCTCCATCAATAGCCGAAAAGTCTGACGCAGGTTCTTCGTGACAGTGCCGTCCGGCAAACGAAACACCGGCACGTCCAGCTGCGCACGGATCAGCTCTTCAAACGACATGTCGGTAATGTCGGGACAGCGACTTTGGATGCGTTTGAGGTAGTTGATGGTGCCAGCGCGACAGATCAGATCACGCGGCCCTGTCTTGCCCGACACATGCATTTCCAAATAGGTCAGCCCATCTTCCGTAAACAGATGGATGTGCTTCCAGCGTAGGTTCTGCGCTTCGGTGCCATGCCGTATGCCGGTATTCGCCAAAATCAGGACATAGTCGCGCAGCAGGTGCCGCATGTCGCGCGATTTGCCATCGCGTCCCTCGTCGACCCAGCTGGGCAGTCGCGCCAGCATTTTGCGGTATTCTTCACGGCGGAAATCAGGCCGTCGCTGGCTGTCACGCCCCTTGTTGATCAGCACAGGCACATGGGTGCGGTTCATATAGCCGCGCGCTACAGCTTCATCGAACACACGGTTCAGCGCGGAGTTGTGCGTGTTCAGTGTGGACGCACGAGGTTCATGGCCCATCTTGCCCTCGCGCCACTTCGCGAAACGCTGAAGCTCCTCGTAGGTGATCGACGTGACGAAGCGGTCGCCGAAGTAGGGGATCAGGTATTTCTCCAGCACGATCTTGTAGTCGCGCCAGCTTGCCTTGCCCACGCCCGCCGCCAGCTGCTGATCCATATCCGCGATCACGATGCGGGCCACATCTGCGAACCGTTTGCTGACCACGGGCAGGCCGTTCTTCTGCCGAACCTGGTATTCTACATACAGTTCACGCGCGCGCTTCTTGGCGTCGTCGAGCTGCTTGCACTTGGTGGTTATGCGCACCCAACGCCCGTCGATTTTGAAGGTGGCTTGCCAAGCTCTGCTTCGCCCACGCTTGAACAAGCGAACATCGCCATCCAGTAGTGTCACAGTATGGGGGCTGAGCTTGGGCATGTTGCGTGTTCGCGTAAGGCTTTCAAATCACTGTGTTTGCGACCGTTTCGCCAAACACTGTGTTCCAAAACCATGTTGCAAACACTGTGTTCAACACAGTGATTCTACGCTCAAAGTTGCTGTTGCGCGACGAAAAAGTGCGCTACGAGTGTGCTACGCGCAAAACGCGTCAACCGAAAAGTTAAGTTACTGTAATTAAAGGGAAAATGGTAGCGGAGGAGGGACTTGAACCCCCGACACGCGGATTATGATTCCGCTGCTCTAACCAACTGAGCTACTCCGCCAAACCGAGCCTGCGTTTAAGTGAGGCAGCGCAGAGCGTCAAGCCCCGAAGCGGCGCGCGTTTCAAGATTTCGGCAGCGTATCGGCAATCAGGGAGCAGATGGTTTCTGCCGCCTGTCGCAAGGCGGCTTCTGACAGGTCCGGCAGGGTGATCTCTGCCAGCGGTGCCGTCTGTTGCGCCGCGCGCGCATAGCGCGGGTCGTAATGGTTGGCGATCAGGCTTTGCGACAGATTGACTGGGTCCAAGGCCATGTTTTGCCAATGTTGCACCATCGCCGCCGAGTGGTGTTTGCGCATACTGTCCAGAATTTGGCCAACCTGAGCATTGTCTTGTGCCAAATCCGCGTAGCGCTGGGCGATGTAGCTTGCACGAGCAGCTAGCGGGGCTGTGATCTCTATCATATCCGCATGGCGCATGGCATCCCACAGCATAGGTGGCAGACGGATCGCGCCGATGCGGTTTGATTCGCCCTCTATCAGTACGGGGCGGGCAGGGTCGAGCGCTGCGGTTGCTTGTGCAAGCCGCGTCTCGAACAGCTTTTGCGAAGGCTGGCCGCCCGTGCTGCCAAAGACCGAGCCACGATGCTGAGCCAGCGCTTCTAGGTCGATCACCTGCGCGCCCAATGCACGGGCCTGTGTCAGGATATCGGTCTTGCCTGTACCTGTGCCGCCATTCAGCAGCACAACGCGCGCTGGGAACGGCCGGTTGTAAAGCTGTTCCTGCACCATGCGCCGCCAGCTTTTATAGCCCCCCTCCAAAACAGAAACGCGCCAGCCGATCTGTGACAGGATCGTAGCGAAAGACCCGGAACGCTGACCACCGCGCCAACAATAGACCAAGGGTTGCCAGCCGCCCGATTTGTCAGCCAAGGTCGTTTGCAGATGGTGCGCGGCGTTCTGCGCCACGAGCGCCGCCCCGATCTTACGGGCCATGAAGGGGCTTTCTTGCTTGTATATCGTGCCGACTTCTGCGCGTTCCTCATCCGACAGAACAGGCAGGTTGATAGCGCCGGGAATTTGGTCTTCGGCAAATTCCGAGGGGGCGCGCACGTCGATTATTGTCTCGAATGCGGCTTCGCTTAGGGCGCAGATAGAGCTGGGGGCGTAGCGCGAAAGGGTCATGCCTGCTGCTATAGGGCCAATGTCGGGAGCTTTCACGCGGAAAAACCGGGGCCGCAGCGCATCGGCTTGCCACCTCTGGCGCAGCTAGCCCGTGCCAACGGCGATGAAGGTCTAGTCTTGCGCGCGCAAAATGCTTGCCGGTTTCGCGCTTAAGGGCCGCAGCGCGAACAAAAGCCCTGCGATCAGCGTTGCGATCACGCCACCGGCGATGATGCCGAGCGCTGAATAGGGTTCAAACCGGTAAGGGCTTTCCATGACAAAGCGCATGACCGCCCAAGAGGCCAGCGCACCCGCACCCAAGGCCACAAAGCCTGCCGCCGCTCCCATCAGCGCAGAGCGCAGCGCGAAACTGGTCAGGATCGCACGGCGGCTTGCGCCCAGCGTCTTCATCACGGCGGATTCGAACACGCGGGCCCGTTCGCCCGCCGCTGCCGCCCCAATCAGCACCACGAAGCCCGTCAGCAAAGTGGCAAGGGCTGCGTAACTGGTTGCCGTGGCCATGGTTGACAGGGCATCTGTCACGCGTTCCGCCGCTTCGCGCACGCGGATAGCGGTGATGTTGGGGAACATGTTGGACAAGTCGCGCAGGATCGCGCCCTCTGCGGCCTGTGTGGCGTAGACAGTGGCAATATGCGTGTGCGGTGCAGCCGAGATGGGCATGGGCGACATGACCATCACAAAGCCGATACCCCCGGTCGAGAAGTCGACTTCGCGCAGGCTGGCGATGGTTGCGGTAATCTCACGGCCCAGCACGTTGACGGTCACTGTATCGCCCAAGGTCAGGCCCAGTTCATCCGCCTCTTCCTGCGCGAAGCTGACCAAGGGCGGGCCGGCATAATCGGGTTGCCACCAATCGCCGGCAGTGAGCGTGGTGCCTTCGGGCAACGCGGCCGAATACGACACGCCACGGTCGCCGCGCAGCACCCAATGGCCAGAATTCGGATGCTCGCGCGAGGGGATGCCGTTGAGCGCTGTTACGACGCCACGCAGCATGGGGGCGGTTTGCACATCTTCAACATCTGGGTCTTGGGCCAGCCGCTCCAGAAACCCATCAAGTTGTGTATTCTGGATATCTAGGAAGAAATAGCTTGGCGCGCGTTCCGGCAGGTCGGTGGCAATGGCGTTGCGCAGATTGTGGTCAATCTGGCCAACGGCGGCCAGCACCGTCAGACCCAGACCTAGCGACAGGATGACCGCGCCCGCGCCCTCGCGCGGGTTGGAAATGGCCCCCATTGCCATGCGCAAAGCGGTCTTGCCGCGCAAGGCGCGCGACCGTGCCATGCGCCGCGCCAAGGCGCGCACACCACAAGCCGCCAACGCCAGAACCGCCAGCGCGCCTAACACGCCACCTGCGGTGGCAAAAGCCAAAACGGGAACAGATGCGAAAGCGGCGGAGATCAGCACAAGCACCACCACCAGCGCAGCAATCACCAGCAGATAGGGCAGGCGAGGCAGGGCTTGGGTGGCCTCGTTCGCGCCGCGAAAGATCGCGGCGGCGCGCACATGTTCCGTGCGCGCCAAGGGCCACAGCGCGAAAATCAGGGCAGTCAGAGCGCCATAGATCGCGGCTTCGGCCAAGGCCGCAGGCGACAGGCTGATCTGCAAGGTGACTGGCAATTGATCGGCGACCAAGGGCGCAACAATGAACGGCACCAATGCCCCCAAGGCCAGCCCCACGACCAGCCCCAAACCGGTCAAAACGCCGATTTGCATCAGGTAGATGGTAAAGATCATGCGGCTTTGGGCGCCCAGCGTTTTCAGCGTGGCGATGGTGTTGGTCTTGCCGTCCAGATAGGTGCGCACGGCTGCCGACACGCCCACTCCGCCCACGGCCAAACCAGCCAGCCCCACCAGCACAAGAAAGGACGACACCCGGTCAATCACGCGGCGCACCTGCGGCGCCGCGTTGCGGCTGTCGCGCCAGCGCACGCCCGCGCCCTCCAGACCGGCAAGAGCCGCATCGCGCGCGTGATCTAGATCGGCATCAGGCAAAAGCAGGCGGTAATTGACCTCATACAACGTGCCCGGCCCTAGTAGTTCTGCATCTGCCAGATCGGCGGTCCACACCAAAGTGCGCGGGCCAAAACCGAAATTACCGCCAAACCCATCAGGCTCGCGCAGGATATGGGCAGTCAGCACAAAATCCTGCACGCCAAGCCGGAAGATGTCGCCAATGGCCAGCCCCAAACGGTCGGCCAAGATCGGCTCCATCACGCCACCGGGCAGGCCATTTGCCCCATCTAACGCTTGCGCCAAGGGGATAGGCGGGTCGAGCCGCATCTCGCCCACCAGCGGATAGGCGCTGTCCACGGCTTTCACTTGGGTGATCGCGCGCTCCGCATCCTCGCCGCCCATGCCCGCCACGGCCATGGAGCGGAAATCGACCACTTCCGACACGGCGCTGGCAAAGCCATCCATGAAGGCGCGTTCCTCGGCATCCGCTTCGCGATAGGTGAAGCGCAGTTCCGCGTCACCGCCCAAAAGGGTCGCGCCCTCGCGCTCCAGACCTGCATCAATCGCGCTGCGGATGGATCCGATCGCGGCGATGGCACCCACTCCTAGCGCAAGACAGGCCAGAAACACCCAGAACCCGCGCAAGCCGCCGCGCAATTCGCGGCGGGCAATATTCCATGCAACCCGCATTATTCGGCGGCCTTCGCCAGTTGTGGCTTATCATCCGCGATCCGCCCATCGGCCAGATGGATCACCCGGTCGCAACGGGCAGCAAGGTCCGGCGCATGGGTGACCAGCACCAATGTTGCCCCGTGGCGGTCGCGTAGGCCGAACAGAAGGTCCATGATCGCTTGCCCATTCGGGCCGTCCAGATTTCCGGTGGGTTCATCCGCCAGCAAGATGTCGGGGCGGGGGGCGGCAGCACGGGCCAAGGCGACGCGCTGCTGCTCGCCACCCGACATTTGCGCCGGGTAGTGATCCATCCGGTGACCAAGCCCAACGGCGCGCAACTCTTCCTCGGCGCGGTCGAACGCGTCGGGTTTGCCTGCCAATTCCAAGGGTGTGGCCACGTTTTCCAATGCTGTCATGGTTGGAATAAGGTGGAAGGATTGGAACACCACCCCCATATGATCCCTGCGAAAGCGGGCGAGCGCATCTTCGTTCAGCGTGGTCATATCATGGCCCAAGGCGCTGATCTTGCCAGAAGTTGCGCGCTCCAGTCCGCCCATGAGCATGAGGAGAGACGACTTGCCTGACCCCGAAGGCCCTACCATGCCCACCGTCTGCCCGCGCACAATGTCGAGAGTGATGTCACGCAAGATCGTGACGGGCCCAGCATTTCCTGCAAGGGTCAGCCCAACATTCGACAAGGAAAGCACGGTATCAGCCATGAAACACGTCCTGCATAACTTCGTTCCTATGGCATATGGGGTTGCACGCGCCGCTGGCAACCACATGCGGGCCGGGGTCTTGGGTTTAACGGCCTTATGCGCGTTTTCCGTCGCGCCTGCCACGGCCGATACCGTGCGACTGGTCGCGCTGGGCGACAGCCTGACCCAAGGCTACGGCCTGACAGAGGGCGAGGGCTTTGTTCCCGTGCTGGAAGCGTGGCTGAAAGAGCAGGGCGCGGATGTGGCCGTCATCAATGCGGGCGTGTCGGGCGATACCACGGCGGGCGGGCTGGCGCGCATGGACTGGACGCTGGCCGAACCCGTCGACGCAATGATCGTGGCTTTGGGCGGCAATGACCTGCTGCGCGGTCTTAGCCCCCGCACCAGCCGAGAAAATCTGGACGGAATTCTGAACCGGCTAGAGTTGGAGCGCATCCCCGCCCTGCTGGTCGGTTTGCCTGCACCCGGCAATTATGGCCCCGAGTTCAAGAACGCGTTCGAGGCGATGTATGTCGACCTTTCCGCGAAATACGATGTGCCGCTTTACCCCGATTTCCTGCGCCCGCTGTCGGAAAAGGCGAAAGCGGGCATGTCGTTTCGTGATCTGATGCAGGACGACAACATCCACCCGAATGCCGCCGGCGTGCAGGCCATTGTCGAGGCGATGGGGCCAGAGGTTCTGGCGCTTGTGCAATCGGTGGCAGAGGCCGAGGGTTAACCGGGGCAGGCGAAAGGCACGAAGGTGCTGGCCATGCCTTCGTTCATCGTCATCAAGGTCAGCATATCGGCCAGCGCGCGTTCTTGCGCAGTTTGCGGGCAGATCCGCCCGCGTTCCGTGCAACCTTGCGCTATAAAGGCGGCGTTTTCACTTAGAAACGCGTCGCTGACGCCGTCGCGCCCCAACAGGCCCAACGCATCCTCCATCGCGGCGGCGTAAAGCGCGCATTTCCGCTCGGTCCAAGATTCGGCTGTCGCAGGCGCGGCGCTGCAAAGCGCCACGCTCAAGGCGGTTGCGGCTTTTGCGATCATGCCTCGCGCGCCGGAACCTTTTGCAACAGAGGCATCAGCAAGCTCATCTCTGGCCCGCGCTCTTGCCCCGTCAGGGCCAGACGCAGCGGCATGAACAGCCCCTTGCCCTTGCGCCCGGTTGCCGTTTTGACCGCATCGGTCCAGTCCTTCCAAGCAGTTGGGCCATAGGGCGGAGGTGGCAGTAGGGTCATGGCTTGCGCGATGAACTCGCGATCCTCGTCGGCGATGACAGGGGCCGCGCCATCGCGGCACAGCACCCACCAGCCTGCCAGATCGTCCAGCTTACCGATATTCTCGCGCGCCACCTCCCAGAACTGGGGTGCCAGATCATCCGGCACGCCAAGCGCGCGGATCGTATCGGCCACTGCCGCATAAGGCCGCGCTTGCAGATCGCCACGGGTCAGGGGCCACAGGTCGTCGGAGTCGAACTTCGTGGGCGCCGCACCGAATTGCGACAGGTCGAACCCTGCGGCGATTTCTTCCAGCGACGCGCGCAATTCCACCGGCTGGCTGGACCCGAGACGCGCCATCAGCGACAATAGCGCGTTTGGCGTCACGCCCTGGTCGCGCAGGTCGCGCAGGGACAGCACACCTAGACGTTTTGACAGCGCCTCGCCCTGCGGGCCGGTCAGCAGCGAATGGTGCGCGAAACTGGGAACTGTGCCGCCCAACGCCTCCATAATCTGGATTTGCGTGGCAGTGTTCGTCACATGGTCAGACCCGCGCACGACATGTGTGATGCCCATATCCGTGTCATCCACGACCGAGGCGAGCGTATACAACACCTGCCCGTCGGCGCGGATCAGCACCGGGTCGGACACGCTGGCCGCGTCGATGGACAATGACCCTAGGATACCATCTTCCCAGTCGATCCGGGTCTGGTTCAGTAAAAACCGCCAATAACCATCGCGCTCTGCGCGCAGGCGTTCGCGCGCGCCATCATCCAAGCTCAGCGCTGCACGGTCATAGACCGGGGGGCGGCCCATATTCAGTTGCTTCTTCCGCTTCAGGTCCAACTCTGTCGGGGTCTCGAAACATTCGTAAAACCGGCCATCGGTGCGCAGCTTTTCGGCGGTGTCGTGGTAGCGGTCCAGCCGTTTGGATTGCTGCTCAATCCGGTCCCAGGTCAGGCCAAGCCATTCCAGATCGAACTGGATCGCGTCGATGTATTCTTGCTTCGAGCGCTCCTGATCGGTGTCATCCAGCCGCAGCACAAAGGTGCCACCCTGCTTACGGGCGATCAGGTAGTTGAACAGCGCCGTGCGCAGGTTGCCGATATGCAGATAGCCCGTGGGTGACGGCGCGAAGCGGGTGACGATGCTGACCATGATGGAACCCCTTTTCTCTGCGCTTTCCTCTTTCACATGCCCCGCGCGCATGCAAGACAAAGGGCATGAACGACATATCCCCTTGGGCAGACAGGATGCCCCCAGACGAGAGCGATTTTCTAGCGCTGGTCGAGGCTGCGATGGCCGATTTGCCGACGCCTTTCGATACTTTTGCCCGCGCCATTGCCGTGCAAGTGGTCGATTTCGCGCCCGATGCCGTGCTGGACGAGTTGGGCATAGACGACCCTTTCGAGTTGACAGGTCTATATGACGGCATGCCCCTGCCGGAAAAACTGGGCGGTCAGGCCATGGGCCCTGACACCATCTGGCTGTTTCGCCGCCCTATTCTCGACGAATGGATGGCGCGCGGCGATATTTCATTGGGTCATCTGGTGGCGCATGTCTACCTGCACGAACTGGCGCATCATTTCGGCTGGTCCGATGATGACATCGCTCAAGTCGCCCCTTGGATGGACTAGGCGCAACACGCGCTTGTCTTGGCAAATGCTTAGCCCTAACGTGCTCTTGCAGCTTTGGGAGGGCCAATGCACAAGCTTTGGATTTTGATCGCGGTTCAGGCAACCGTTGCCGCCGCAAGCCTTGTGGTGGAAATTGTCGCGGGCCGGATGTTGGCACCCTATGTGGGCATGTCGCTTTATACATGGACATCTATTATCGCGGTAGTGCTGGCCGGTTTCTCGGCAGGCCATTGGGTTGGCGGACGGCTGGCGGAATTGCCCCCCGACCAAGCCTTACGCGCAAATGGCTGGGCGCTTTTGGCGGCGGCGCTGACCACCGGGGGGGCGCTGTTTCTGCTGCGCGGGGTCGCGGGGCCGGTTATCACGAATTTCGAGCATCCTGTCGTCGTGATTGTTGTGCTGACGACACTCGTGTTCTTCCTGCCATCCTTCTTCGCGGGCATTCCGGCACCCATCCTTAGCCATGTTGCGGTGCTGCGCCACCCAGACCATGCAGGCCGTGCGCTGGGCGCGATGTTCGCGGCTGGCGCGTGGGGAGCGATCCTTGGCACGCTGGCCGCGGGGTTCATTTTCATCTCGTGGCTGGGTAGCACCGGCACGCTGGTCGTGGTGACGGTGGTTTACGTGGCCTTGGCGCTGCATTCCCTTTGGGCCGCGCGTGGCTTTAACCGTTGGGTCACGCAAGGGGCGGTGGCAGCGCTTTTGCCCTTGGTGTTGGCTGGCACGACGCTGACCCGCCCCGATCCGTGCTTGGTGGAAAGCAGCTATTTTTGTATTCGCGTCATTGACGAGGCTGGAACGCCCCTGTCACGTTTGATGGTTCTGGACCACTTGGTTCACGGCGTTGCAGAGGAAGAGGATGCGCGTGCCATGGTCCATGCGCATGGCTTCATGCTGGACGGGCTTGCACGACTGCGCATGGAAGACCGCGAGCAATGGTCGGCGTTCCTGATTGGGGGCGGCGCATATGCTTTGCCGCGCGCTTGGGCAGCGCACCAAGAACCTGTGAATTTGACAGTGGCAGAGATTGACCCTGAGGTAACGCGCATTGCGACAGAACACCTATGGTTCGATCCGGCCAGTGCCACCGTCATCCATTCCGATGCGCGCCGCGTGCTTACCCTGTCTGACGACACCTATGACGTCATAATCGGCGATGCGTTTACAGATATTGCCGTGCCCGAGCATCTGATCACGCGCGAGTTTTTCCAGCTTGTGGATCAGCGCCTGAACCCCGAGGGCGTTTACATCATGAATGTGATCGACCACATGGATCGGCTGGAGGCGCTGGCTTCGGTCGTTGCCACGGCCAAAGAGGTGTTTGACGTGGTCGAAATCTGGGCAGATCCGCTGCATGATCCGACTGAAGATCGGCGCATTTTCCTAATGGTCGCTGGCGACGCTCCCTCTCCGGTCAGCCGTTTCACGCACGTGCATCCGGCCCCCCGCCAAGCCGTGCGTGTTGACGCGCAATCGATCAGCGATCTGGTAGCGCGTGACAGCACCGTCATTCTCTCGGACGATTATGTTCCGATTGCCCGGCTGATGGGCGCGCGCAGCTAAACGGGCGCACGCCTAGAACGGAAAGAAACGCGGAATGATCAGAATGGCCATGACCGCGTAAAGCAGGTTCAACGGCAAACCCACGCGCAGGAAATCGGTGAATTTGTAGCCCCCTGCGCTATAGACGAAAGTGTTTGTCTGGTAGCCGATGGGCGTGGCGAAGCTGGCAGAGGCCGCGAACATCACAGCGATGATGAAGGGGCGCGGGTCATAGCCCAATTGCAGCGCCAGCGCGATCACGATAGGACCAACCAAGACCGCCACAGCGTTGTTCGACACCATCTCTGTCAGCGCATTGGTCAGCACATAGATTGCGGCCAAAATCGCCAGCGGCCCGAAGCCGCCCACAAGCCCTATGAACTGCGCCACGATCAGCTCTGCCGTGCCGGTGGCGGCCATCCCCATGCTCAACCCCAACATGCCGAAAATCAGGAACAAAATGCGCCAGTCGATGGCGTCAAAGGCTTCTTCGGGGTCTACGCAGCGGGTGAGCATGACAACAACTGCACCGATCACAGCCAGCCCTTCTATCGGCATGACATTCAGCGCGGCCAGCACCACAACGCCCAGAACAGCCCCAATCGCAATTGGGGCCTTGCCGCGGCGCACGGGTTGTTCCGAAGGCTCTGTCAGATTCACGATCCCGCCATCTTCAATCATGCGCTGAATGCCTTCTGGCGGGCCTTCCAAAAGCAGAGTGTCGGCAAATTGCAGGCGCAGATCTTGCACTTCGTCCGAGATGTTGCGCTCTTGGCGGTGCACCGCCATCAGGTAGACCCCGTAACGTCGGCGCAACTTTAACGCTTTGATGGGCCGACCGCGCAAATTCGAATTAGGGCCGATGCTGGCCTCCATCGTGATGGTGCGATCGGCGGTAACCGGGACAAAGCCGCTATCGGCCATGTCGCGGAATTCGATTTCGCCATCCTCTTTTAAACCAAGGATCTCTCCCGTATCGGTCTTGATCACAACACGGTCGCCGGCTTCTAGCACTACATCATCCAAGTTGCGCCGAAGCGAGACTTCGCCGCGCACCACGTCCAGAATGCGCGCCGAACGCCCATTGAAGGGCAGGTCGGACAGTGTTTTGCCAATATAGGCAGAGCCCGCGGGGATCAGCAGTCGGGCCATGAATTTTCGCTTGCTGTCATTGCCCAGCATAGACGCCATCGATGTGCGGTCCGGCAGCAAATAGCGCCCGGCAAAGATCATGTAGATCATCCCCACCGTGGCCACGATCAGCGCAGGCAAGGTCATCTCGAACATGGTCAGCGGCGGTTGCCCGGCATCTATCGCCACCCCGCTCATCAAGATGTTCGTCGATGTGCCAACAAGCGTTAGCGTTCCACCCATGATCGCGGAATAGGATAGTGGGATCAGCAGACGCGACGGCGCCACGCCCACAGAGCTGGCAACAGAGATCATAACCGGGGTCAGCAAGATCACGACCGGCGTGTTGTTCATGAAGGCAGAAGATACCATCGCGCCGCCCATCATCAGGAACATCACGCGCAGATAAGACCCGCGGGCGCGTTGTCGCAACCAGACGCCTAGCAGTTCCAGAACGCCCGTGCGTTCCAGCGCAGCCGAGAGGATGAACATCATCGCAATCGTGATCGGCGCGGGAGAGGCAAAGACCTGAAGAAAATCCGCGCTGGGCAAGATACCCGTGACAAGCAAAGCCGCAGACGCGCCGAGCGCTGTCACCTCCGGCGGGTAGGTTTCCTTGACGAAGCTAAACAAGACAAGCGCCAGAAGCAGCAGGATGAAGATCTGTTCAAACGTCATGCAGAACCTGTGAGATGCCAGTGCGTTTCGGCGCAGTTAAGTCTTAATTCCGGCTATGTCTCAATGGGAAACGTTGTGTCAGGTTGAGCTTGACAAGACATAGCTGCGAAAAGCCGCAGTTGGGCATGGCCAATGCTCGAACGCTCCTTTACCTTTTTCCCAAAATCAGGAAGAGGAAAAGCGCATGACATTCAAAGCACTCCTGGTCGAGAAACTGGAAGACGGCAGCACCGTGGCCACCGTTCAGGACATGACAGAGGACCGCTTGCCTGAAGGAGAGGTTCTTGTTCGGGTCTCGCATTCGACCGTCAATTATAAAGATGGGCTTTGCATCGGGCCGGGTGGCGGCTTGGTGCGCAACTACCCGCATGTTCCGGGCATTGATTTTGCCGGTACCGTCGAAAGCTCGGACGACCCGCGCTACAAGCCCGGCGATGCTGTCGTTCTGACGGGTTGGCGCGTGGGAGAGGCGCATTGGGGCGGCTATGCCCAGAAAGCCCGCGTCAAGGCAGACTGGCTTGTTCCGCTGCCAGACGGTTTGTCCGCGCGGCAGGCCATGGCCGTTGGCACGGCGGGCTTCACTGCCATGCTGGCCGTCATGGCCTTGGAAGATCACGGGTTGGTGCCGGGCAATGGGCCGGTGTTGGTAACCGGCGCCGCAGGTGGTGTTGGCTCTGTCGCCGTCGCGATCCTGTCAGTACTAGGTCACGAGGTTGCGGCGGTCACAGGACGCCCGGAAACTGAACCCTATCTGCGCGAACTTGGCGCCAGCCAGATCGTGCCCCGCGAAGAACTGAACGAAACCGTCAAGCGCCCACTCGAGTCGGAAACTTGGGCTGGCTGCGTAGATGCGGTGGGTGGCGCAATGCTGGCCCGCGTTTTGGGGCAAATGAAATACCACGGTTCGGTCGCGGCTGTCGGTCTAGCCGGTGGCGCGGCACTTCCAGCAACGGTCATTCCCTTCCTGTTGCGCGGGGTAAACCTGCTCGGGATCGATTCTGTTCTGCAGCCTTATGACAACCGCCTGCGCGCGTGGCAGCGCATTGCGCAAGACCTTCCGATGGCAAAGCTAGAGGCGATGATCCGGCCCGCAACATTGGCCGATTTGCCGCAGCTTGGGGCCGATATTCTGAAAGGAAAGGTTCAAGGGCGCATTGTGGTCGATGTGAACGCCTGACACCGGCTTGTGCGCGGGGGCGGTGTTTACTTACGGCCATCGGCGCTTAAGTTCTATCCGGAATCCGTCGAAATACCACAAGACCAGAGGAAAGCATGCCCCCGCGCCCAGATCCACTTGAGACGATGACCCCGGCCGACAAGCTTTTGCGTGTTGGAACGTTTGCCAGTTTAGCGCTTTTGCTGGTGTTCGTGGTGGTCAGCAGCTTTAGCAGTGGACCCGATCGCCCCGCATCGGCGCAACGCGCGGACGTGAATGCCACAGCAGCGGACGCCTCGCCCCTCGCCGAAAATGGCGTTTCCGAAGCCGCAGAGCAGGTCGAGCTTGCAGTGGCCTCGGCGGAGTCAGCCGCCACATCCGAGCAAGACGCCATTGCGTCGGACCCCGCAGTCGAAATGCCCGACACGGAAACTGCCGGCACCGCTGAGCGGGCTACACCGGAGGATACGGCTGAGGTTGCTGCTGCTGATAGTGACGTTGCACCAGACGTATCGGAATCCGTTAACTGGTTAGATGACGCTCTTCTGGCGAGTGCCGATATCGCGCGAGGGGAAAGTGCCTTCCGTCAATGCTCTACCTGTCACCAATACGCGGCAGAGCGCAACGCGGGCGGGCCCCACCTAGTTGGAATCGTCGGGCGTCCTGTTGGGGCGGTGGAAAATTGGCGCTATTCTGATGCTCTACAAGAAGCGGATGGCATCTGGACGCCTGATCGGCTTAATTCTTGGCTGACGGACCCCAACGCGTATTTGCCCGGCAATCGCATGAGTTATCCGGGTGTGCGATCTGAACAAGAGAGGATTGATATTATTGCCTTTCTTGCCGCGCAAAATGAGAGTTGATCAGCAACAATCTAACAGGCGCTTAAATTCGACCTCCGCTCTTGATTGCCCTGGTGGTGCATAAAATAGGATGACTCAGCGCTGTTGACGTTTTGCAATGCATCCTTTGAGGTTTGCAACTCATCTTTGGTTCAGCAAACAGAGTAATTGCTTGTTCCGTCCAGTCAGTTGGCGTTTCTAAGCACCATTTGACATTTCCTGTCTGGAGCACCACCGAGCATTAAACTGGAAAACAGGATGCAATTAGAGCGGGCCTAACGTCATAATTTTCTGGTGTTGTTTGCCAAGAGCGATAGTGCGACCGCAGCCCCGCTTATTGCTGTCTGGCTGTCGCGCAACTGACCCATCAGCAGGAACCGACGTGTCACGGTTTCGATCATGTCGGGTGCTCCAAGCTCTCGCACATTTGACACGCCAAACCGTTTGAGTGCGACGTCTTTTAGTCTTTTGACTTGCTCGTCAATGTCAAGAGCTCCAAACTCACTCGGGAAACCTAGGGCCGTTTCCAAGACCCGACGCGTCGGGGGATCCCCCAGTATCTGGAACCAACCTGCAAGATCTGTTCGAAGCCCCTCTACGATCTCTGGTATTTTCCGAGCATAGGCGAGCGAAAACCGAAATGCTTCCTCGCTCGTGCCAACCGCGATCTCAAATTCTGTTGCCTTATATCTTTCTATCAAACTGCCGGCGAGGCGCTCCGGTGCAACACCCGTTCCACCCTGAGCAAGATGTGACAATTCCCGCGCAAGAGCGAGGTACCTTTTGTCTGCCAAACGGTTTGCAAGGGCATCGCGCTCTACGACGCCGTCTGTGATCACTTTCCGAATGAAGGCACGATTATCGATATCCTCCTGTAGGCCAAACGCGCCGAGCACGATTGACAAGAATTGTCTGTTCCTGACCAAGGCATCTGCAGTGTGCACTTTGTCAAAGTTCGCAGCAAACTCTGTCGTGACGTGCCTAATTCTGGGGGTGCGCGAGAAGCTATCTTCTTGTCGCCCTTGTGTGCGTTTCAAGAACTCCCAGCCTGCAATTCCTCCGATCGGGATGATGGGCTGAAACATTACACACGCAGCGCTGCCAGTAGACGCGCCTCTCGTGGTAGTAAATTTCTTAAGGCTTTCAAAGCCTGATAATAATCCCCCTCGATAGCAGATTGTGTCGCGTCGCTCAGGTGGCGGTGGCTATCCTTGTCCAGAAAAACTTGGCTTAACTGTTCAATCGCCCGTAAGAGCGGGGTCTGCAAATCCTCTGCGGTTCCGTCTCCGGACAGGATAAGCTGAGCAAGGTAACAAGTGTGTTTGACCGGAGTTTTCGCATCCTCTGGATGAATTGCGTCGCGCAACCGGAGGACATTGGCGTTCGGGGTTTTAATCGAAAGACTGGTGCGTTTGTCTCCGTTCTCTATGATTGCACCGTTTAAAAGCACGCGTTCGCGGGGTGCTAGACGAATAACCAGCCCTGTCATCGCGTGTCTCCCTGACCCGCGAGGCCTCGCATGATTGATAAGTTGAGGTCGATCAGAATGGATATGTCGGCTTCGTCTTTGAGCACCATGTCGGTATGGTTTAGCGTAAATTGCGCCAGGCTTAGCAATTGGGCACGTAGTGGAGCAGGTAACGCGTTTTTTGGAGAGGCTAAGTCAAAAGCAAGTTCGCACCATAGTTTGCGATTGTCATCCAAGGCCGAAACGAGTTCAGGAAACTTACTTTTTCCGTCAGTATTGGCCTGACGAAGCCGCGACGTGATCTGAGCGAAGACGTCATATTCAATGGAACGCAGTGTTTTATGAGCATTGCCGGATGCGCTATAGGCTTCTTGCGCCTTTGCTTGGGCGTTCATTGTCTATACCCTTTATTTTTCTCGTCGTGTTGCCAAAAGCTGGGCCCCCAAAAGGAGCCCAGGCCATTGTTGTCAGCGGAACAAAGAAAGAATATTTTGCGGTTGCTGGTTTGCGATAGACAAAGACTGTGTCGCAAGCTGCTGCTGAACCTGAAGCGCCTGCAAGCGTGCAGAAGTTGCTTCCATGTCCGCATCAACAAGACTCCCAATCCCGCTGGTCAGCGAATCTGTTAAGTTGCTTACGAATTCTGCCTGCGTGTCGATTCGTTTTTGCGCCGAGCCGAAGCTTGCTGCGGCGTCGATGCTGGTTTCGATCAACGTTTCGATCGTGGCCAAGGCGCCTGCGGCATCGCTCGTCACATCAATTGTGCTCAGCGTGGCCAGACCGCCAGACCCGGCATTTTGGAACTGAGCTGTAACTGCAACGTCCTCGGCTGTTCCGTTATTTGTGAAGACCAACGCGCCGGGAGAGCCGCTGTCATAATCGACCTCCAGACCGTCGATGCCAAGATCATCGATCGCGTTCTTGAGCCCCACGGCAATCAGGTCGGCTGTCGTCGTAGCCGCCACGTCGGTTGCACTGACCGTGTAAGAGACGTTCTGATCCCCGATTCGCAGACTGATCTTGTCTCCAGCGGCATAGGTCGGGTCTTCGATTGTCAGGGTTTCGGTGCCACCACTTTTGTCGAGCGAGAAGGCCGCGCGATCTTGGTCGCCCGACGCCGAACCGGTCGTCAAGGAAAAGGCAGCTTTCGCCGTATAACCACCGGTCAACAAATTCTGACCTGTGACGTCAATGGTACTCGCGCTCACCCCCGAGCCCGACCGGTCGAGTGACGACAGAACTGACACGACTGCGTTGTTGTCCAACAGGTTCAAACCGTTGAATTGTGCGGCGTTGACGACCGATTCCACCTGTTCGCCGAGTGCTGCGATATCGGTCTGGATCTTGGTGCGGTCGACGTTTTCTTCTTGCGCAGCAACGATCAAACCCTTCATCTGGGTAAGCAGATCGGTCACCGTTTCGGAGGCTTGGCGCGCCACACCGATGGTGGAGGAGCCAAGCGCGAGACTATCAGAGATCGCCTTGAAGCCTTTGACGTCTGATTCCATTGTCTTTGAGATGGCCCAGACGGCGGCATTATCGCGGGCAGAGCCGACGCTTTTGCCCGTCGAAATTTCTGATTGCGTCTGCGCTAACCCTTTGTTGATTCCGCGCAAAGTTTGGAGAGCGACCATCGCGCTGGAATTCGTCAGAATGCTGGACATGGTATTTCCTTTATTTCGGTGCATTTTGCACATGGAGATTGTGCGCCCGGCGGGGCGCGATCAGCTGCATTCTGCAAACAGCCCTTGCGGGCGGTCGACACTTCTTGCGACAATCAGATTTTTGCAGGACATAGGTTGAGAAGGTGTGAAGAAATTGAAGCAAGCGAAAGGCGATCCCGATTTTTGGGGATGCTGGTTAACGACTTGGTTCCTATGCCCTGCGTGTCAGTCTTCCTGCTTGAGCTTCCAGCGTTTTGCGTGTGCCGTCAGCGCTGTAGGAGCAAGATTCCAACCCTCTGGGACCATGCATCAAAAGCGCCATCGTATGCTCGATGGCGTCCATCGTTGTCCTTAAAAGAACTTCGTTCCGGGACGAAAGCTCTGCTAGTTTTGTCAAGCCCGGCGGAGCGGTGTCTTGGGTTTCCAACCAGCTCCTGGCATGTTCTTTTCGGACATCGAGACCTTCCAGAAGGTCAATTCTTCCGGTCAGAAGCGCTTCTCTCTCTTCAAGCAAGACTTGCTTGATATCATCCATCGTAATGCGCTGCTGCATATGGCTCTTCACCCATCTCTTGAGAAATGCCGGATGATTGTTTCTGCAATCCCAATGCCACCACATTTGGCGATTCGCTGCGCCTGAGAATCCAATAACAGTGACGCGAATTGGCTTTCACCGATCCCGCCATGCGTTTTGGAGGGTTCGCCAGCGCCGGCTGCGGCCAACATCTGCGCTAAAAACGCAGATTCAAACGTTTGTGCGACTGCTTTCAGTTGAACGTCTGAGGCAAACCGCGGTGGCGAAGAAGAGAGAGGTATTATCATCAGAAGCTCCGGTCTTGATGGGGTAAGTTTCCACCTTCCCGGTAAAGATTTAGTAAGTCCTATGAGGCATTCTCTAAGTCAGGAGGTGCCGATGCCAAACGTCACGTTGAATCTTAACCCTGTTGCGCACCGCCCCATTTCAGGTGCTGTTGATCATGCGTCTCTTGGACCGAGCACTACAAACGCCTTCGCTCCGCTTGTTTTTTCGGAAGCGCTATCCGGCCTTGAGATTTCGGCGCAAAATACTGCTTCGTCGGAAAGCACAGATCATGAGAATTTGTTGCAGGATCCGACCGAGTTACCAATGGCCGAGTCCGGCAGTTCTGCCGACTTGTTCCTTAAAGGGGGCGCGGATAATCATGCTGCCAAGCCAAATCCGCTTCGTCAGGACGAAGGCCTACTTTCGGACAAGGTGAGGCTTGATGTCCCATCACATGTCGAGATGGCGAACTTTGCTTTGCCAGGCTTGAACAAAGGCAACCGCCAGCCTTGGGCTGCGTTCCGGGCTGGGGTTGCAATGTCTGACGTTCTGAAACCATCAGAAGACGCATTCGGCTTTGCAAATTTTTCCGATGCACAGGCTATCCCGGCAGACCGAAAAGCAACAGTTCAGGCCATTGGTTCTTTGAGCACGGGAGGAACGCTTGACGAGCTGTCTAGCTTAAGCGCAACCGCTCAAATTCAGGCATTTCCGATGACAGACAAAGCCGCCGCAACGTTGCCAGACATTACCATTGAGACGCCTTTGGCACGAACGCAATCATCAATGGTCTTTAATGTGCCGAATGTCGATGTCGCTCTTCCATACCTTTCAACTTTGAATGCTGTGAAAAAAACCCCTGTGCAAATAGTCACGGACGCAGCGTTTCCCAAGGCATACATGGGTCAAATATCTGTTCTTGGTGTCCTGGATGATGAAGGGGCGATGGCTTCTGCCATTGAAAACATCCCGCAGGCGACGCCGTCTGCGGCCACGGTAAATACCACACAAACAGCAGCTTTTCAGGTGCCTTCGGGCCCGGTCGGAACCGCGATCGCGCACGCAAGTATCAACCACATTGCACAGGCAGTTTTTGCATCGCCCGGCGATCGTTTCGAAATATTCCTCTCTCCCGAGGAACTTGGCCGGGTGCGCATACATATGCACCAGTCCGAGCTTGGCCTTCAGGTTCTGATTTCAACAGAGCGTCCTGAAACCATGGATTTGCTTTGCAAGAACATTTCGCTTCTGTCACGCTCTTTATCCGACCTTGGATTTGGGTCGCCAAGTTTTCAATTCGACGACCAAGGTCGAGACAACAAACGCGCGAACCGGCGCTTCGACACGCTATCGATCTCGGACGGGCTGCCTAGTTCGGCTTCGGATGCGCAGCCGCAGCAAAGTCTTGCGATTGAGATCCGTGGATTGGATCTGCGCTTCTGATCCAGTCATCAGGTTGGACACATTTACTGCAGAAGGAACTATTTATGTTAGAACCCTTGGCTGCCGCCGGGATATCGCGCAGAAATTTGCAAGAGAGCGGATCTCAATCTGTAAACGCTGGCGATTTCCAGACATTTCTATCAATGCTGACAGCACAGATTCAGAACCAAAACCCGCTGGAGCCGATCCAATCTTCGGATTTCGCGGCGCAACTTGCGACGTTTTCGGGCGTAGAACAGCAAGTTCAGACAAACCAGCTTCTATCCCAGCTATCTAATCGCCTGGGACTGTCAGAATTGGCCTCTTGGGTTGGCAAGGATATTCTGAGTGCAGCTCCGCTTCGTTTTGTCGGCTCACCGATTGATCTTGTTCCGCCAGAGGTCGAGGGCGCAAACCGTGCCGAGCTTGTGGTGACTGACAGCACGGGTAGAGAAATTGGGCGCTATGCGGTGGATCCGAACTCCTCCCACATTGTGTTTGAGGTGCCGCAAGATACAGATGTCATGCGCGAAGGTGACTTTTACTCCTTCAGCATGATAAGCTATCGCGACGAAACCGAACTTGGCGAAAACGCGGTTTTAGGCTATTCCAACGTGCAAGAAGCGCGCGCGGATGCAGGGCAAACGCTTTTGGTTCTTGATGGCGGGTATATCATCAATAGCACAGAGGTGATCGGTTTGCGCAACCCCGTGGCGCAACAGCCTTTGTATTAGCGCAAAGCTTTAGCGTCTTGATCTCAACTTGCGAATTGAGCCTGAGCAAGAGCATGTGGCAAGGCTGCCGCGAAGGCCTCCATCGCTGTATTGGGCCCTGCGCTGACCCGAATGCAACGGTTCTGAGGGGCAACGAAAGGCATGCGAACGAAGACGTCGCGCGCCATCAGAGCATCAACCAGCGCTTTGGCGAAGGCGCCGTTGTGGCCGGTATCTAGCGCTACAAAGCTGGCCGCCGAGGGAAGGGCGTAAAGCCCGTTCTGCGCCGCGATTTGCCCGATCCGGGCCTTGGCGGCCGCCAATTCGGTTTGAACATGCGTAAGCCAGCCCTGATCGTGCAACGCCGCCAAGGCCCCGGCCTGCGCAACGCGCCCCATGCCGAAATGGTTGCGGATGCGGTCGAACATCGCAATCAGATCTGGCGCACCGATGGCATATCCCACGCGCAAACCCGCGAGCCCGTAAAGCTTCGAGAAAGTGCGCATCCGGATCACGCACGGATTGTCGGGGTGTATGTCGGGGGCGGTTCCGGCTGGGGCCGCGTCGATATAAGCCTCGTCCAGTACCAACAGCGTGCCTTCTGGCACGGCCTTGACCATGCGTTCAACGACGCGGGCGCTGTGCCATGTGCCCATCGGGTTATCGGGGTTGCAAAAATACAAAAGCTTTGCGCCAACCTCTTCCGCCCGCGCCAGAAGCGCGCCAGGATCTTCGTGGTCGTCACGATAAGGCACTTTGTGCAGCACCCCACCATAGCCAGCGACATGGTAATTGAAAGTCGGATAGGCCCCGTCAGAGGTGACAACCGGGTCACCCGGAGCAACCATCATCCGCACCAGCAGTCCCAAAAGTCCGTCAATGCCTTCGCCCACAGTGATATGCGCTGGCGTCACCCCGTGATGGGCGGCCAAGGCGACACGCAGATCATGGCATTCAGAATCGCCATACATCCAGACCTCGGGCGCGGCGGCAAACATCGCCTCGACCGCTTTGGGCGAGGGGCCGAAACCACTTTCATTGGCCCCGATCCGCGCTTTGAAGGGGCGGCCATTCGCGCGCATATGCGCTTCTGGCCCAACAAACGGGACGGTGGCGGGCAAATTGGCAACAAGCGGGTTAAAACGAGGGCTTTTCATGCTCTTGGCATAGGTCAGGTGCAACGTTTGGGCAAGCCTGCGTTAGACCAGCGCGCCGGAGTCGAGCTTTTCAAGAAACGCATCGGCCTCGGCAAGTACTGTTTTGCGCCGATCTTCGTCCATCCGGTCAAAGGTGCGATACATCTGCGCCATGCGCGGATTGCCCGCAAAGCGGTCGCGGTGGCGGATTAGGAAATGCCAATATAGCAGGTTGAACGGGCAGGCGCTGGGGCCGGTCTTGTCCTTCACCTTATACGCGCAGCCCCCGCAATAATCCGACATCCGCTCAATATAAGCGCCAGAGCTGACATAGGGCTTTGACCCGACCACACCGCCATCGGCGAATTGCGACATGCCGACGGTGTTGGGCGCTTCGACCCATTCATAGGCGTCGGCATACACGGCCAGATACCATTCATGCACCTCTGTCGGGTTCACACCGGCCAGCAGCGCGAAATTTCCGGTCACCATCAGGCGTTGAATGTGGTGGGCATAGGCCAAGTCACGGGTTTGCCCCACAGCGTGGTGCAAGCAATTCATCTTGGTGTTGCCCCCCCAATAGAGCGCGGGCAATTTGCGGTGATGATTCAGCGCGTTGCGGTGGGCATAGTCACGCCCCTCCAAGAAATAGATTCCGCGCACGAATTCGCGCCAGCCGATGATCTGCCGAATGAACCCTTCAACCGAATTGATCGGCGCGTGCCCCGCCTCATAAGCTTTGGCGGCACGTTCACACACCTCCAAAGGGTCCAAAAGGCCTGCGTTGATGTAAAGCCCCAACAGCGCGTGGTTCAGGAGCGGGTCATCGGCCAGCATCGCGTCTTGGTAATCGCCAAATTCTGGCAGTGCCTGGTCGATGAAGTGTTCAAGCGCCCGTAACGCGCCCGCCCGGTTGGTTTGAAAGTGAAACGGGCGCAGATTGCCGAAATTTTCGCTAAATCGATTTTCGACCAGATGCAGCACCTCTTCCAGCACCGCGTGGGTTTGCGCTTTGGGGGGCGTTTTACGAAACAGGTCAGCCCGCGCTGGCTTGCGGTTGTCATGGTCGAAATTCCATTTGCCGCCAACGGGTTTGTCACCATCCATCAGCAGCCCGGTCTTGCGCCGCATGTCGCGGTAGAAATATTCCATGCGCAACGCTTTGCGCCCCTCTGCCCAAGCCTTGAATTCGGCATGTGTGCAGATGAACCGGCTGTCTTCCAGCATTGTCAGATGCAGCGGCACCTCGCGCAGCGCGTCGATCAGCCGCCATTCACCCGGCTCTGTGGCCAGAACCATGTCGGTCCCGAACTCTTCGGCGCGGCGCAACAACTCGGCCGGGATAGAGCCTGCATTTTCCGGATCGTCCAGCCGCGTATAGGCCACACGCCACCCGCTTTGCTGCAATTGCGCGGCGAATTTGCGCATTGCCGTGAACAGGAAGGCAATTTTCTTGGGGTGGTGCGGGACATATCCCGCCTCGGATGCGACTTCGGCCATCACCACGATGTCACTTGTCTGGTCAGCCTCGCGCAGGGCACTCAGCCCGTCCGACAATTGGTCACCCAAGACCAGAACAAGCTTCACCATGGCACAACCGCGCCCGAATAATCGAAGAACTGCCCGGTTTGCTCTGGCCCAAGGCGGTCGATCACGTCCAGCAACCGCTGGGCGGCTTGGTCCGGTGGAACGGCAGGATGGCGGTCCAGATACTTCTCGGTGAATGGCGTGGCCACCGTGCCCGGGTGCAGGGCCACGCAGGCGGCCTGTTTGTGCGAGCGCCCCAGTTCAATCGCGGCCCCGCGGATGATCTGGTTCAGCGCCGCCTTAGACGCGCGATAGCTGTGCCAGCCCCCCGCCCGATTGTCCCCAATAGAACCCACGCGCGCGGAAAGCGTTGCAATCACTGCGGGCTCATCCTTGGCCAACAGGCGCGCGGCATGGGCCAGCATTAGGGCAGGCCCCGTGGCGTTCAGCGCGAATTGGGCGGCCATCGCTTCGGCCGTGATCTGCTTGAGCGCTTTTTCGGGGCCGAATGCCCCAATCTCCAGCGCGCCGGTGGCTATGATCATGCGTTGAAACGGCCCTTCCAGCCGTGACAGGTGGCTGTTGACTGATCCTGCATCTGTCACGTCCAGCCCATCCGTGCTGCGCGAAAGGCCGGTAACCTGCCAGCCCCGCGCCTGTAGTTCGGCAACCAGCGCGCGCCCAATTCCGCCCGATGCCCCGATGACAAGTGCCTGTTTCATTTCGCCTCCTACTTTGGGCGAAGTTAGGGCTGGGTTGGATGCGGTCCAGCGGCCAAGGCCAGCCGAATAGGCCCGCGCGCAGTTTCAGGATGGACCGGGCGGCCCCGTTGGGTAGCTTGCACAAGGCCTGCCTCTTGCAACTCGGCGGCGACCGATCGGGTGACCGGCATGAGTGGGCGCCAATCCGTCGCAAGGCAGCGTGCAACCTCTGACGGGCAAAAGTTTTTGCCCGCGCCGCGTTCAACCGCAAGCGCCAAGATCGTCTGCCGAATTTCGCTTATGCCAATTTCTCGGCCCATTTGCGCGCGTAAGGTCCAACCAAAACAGCAAGTGGCACGGCAATCCCCCACGCGACTGCCCAAGCATAGGCCCAGCGGCCCAAGAAGCCTGTATCCAGCCCGGTATTCACCGCCGTGATGAAGCCCGACATGATGAAGGACATGATTGTGCCCATCAGCACGCCGGTCAGAATACGTAGTTTCATGGGTTCCCTCGTTTGCCCGACAACATAATCAATAGCGCGAATATGTTATCGGGCAAGGAATGTCACCCCAAGGCAGCACTGCATCGCGCACATGTGTGCGGATGGGCGTGCTGGCCCACATCGGGGGTGATCTTCCAGCAGCGTTGGCATTTCTGCCCTTCGGCGCGGGCAAAGACGACGGCCACGCCGGGCGAATCTTCCAGAGTGAACGCGCTTTCGGCGGCCGGGTCGGTGCTGAGGCGAATGTCAGAGGTGATGCACAGGTCTGCGAATGTTTCGGGGTCGGTCACAAGCTGGGACTGTGCAGCGGTCATGTGGACGATGGGCGCGGCTTCAAGGCTTGCGCCAATGGTCTTGGCGCGCCGTTCTTCCTCTAGCGCGCCTGTAACGACCCTGCGCAACATGCGCAGGGTCTTCATGCGCAGTGCCAGTTCCGGGTCCAGCCAATCGGCGGGCGTGGCCGGAATGTCATGCAGATGCACACTGTCCTCCTCGGACGGGAAGCGCGAGAGCCACACGTCTTCCATGGTGAAGGGCAGGATCGGGGCAAGCCATGTTACAAGGCGGTGGAACAGCAGGTCCAGCACCGTGCGCGCGGCGCGGCGGCGCAGGCTGTCTGGCGCATCGCAGTAAAGTGCATCTTTTCGCACGTCGAAATAGAATGCCGACAGGTCCGTGGTTGCAAAATTGAACAAGGCTTGGAACACGCCTTGGAAATCATAGGCGTCATAACCTTTGCGTACGACGCTATCCAACTCGGCCATGCGGTGCAGCATCAGCCGTTCCAGTTCGGGCATGTCGGTGGGCGCGACGCGCTCTTCTTCCGACCACCCGGCCAAGTTACCCAGCATAAAGCGCAGAGTATTGCGCAGGCGGCGGTAGCTGTCGGCCACGCCCTTCAGGATTTCCGGCCCGATGCGCTGGTCCACCGTGAAGTCGGCCTGCGCCACCCACAGCCGCAGGATGTCGGCCCCATATTCGGCGATGACCTTTTCCGGGGCGGGGACGTTGCCGGGCGACTTG
>CAYNWX010000159.1:0-2099 GCA_964401005.1 uncultured Natronohydrobacter sp. | reverse complement strand
TAGACCGGCGTGAACAACATCACCCCGTCGCCCGGCACGGTCCATGTGTGCAGGCACAGCCCCACCGCATTGACCAAGCCATGCGTGGTCGAGATATGCACGGGGTCCACCTGCCAGCCGTGGCGTTGCTCCATCCACCAGCAGATCGCGGACCGGTAAGCACTGTCATCGCCGAAATAGCAGTAAACACCGTGGTCCAGCATGGCTTGCAGCGCGTCCTGCACCACCTGTGGCGGCCGGAAATCCATATCCGCGACCCACATGGCCAAACCTTCGTCAGGGGATACGCCGTAAAGCGGTTCCATCATGTCCCACTTCGAGCAATGCGTGCCGCGCCGGTCGATAATTTCGTCGAAATTCATGGGCTACCCTCCGTTTTCGGCACTGTCCTTGGACCACTCGAAAGGGTCAAGCGCGAATAGCTCGGACACGGGGCAATCCAAAGCCCGCGCCAGTTTCAGCGCCAGAATGGTCGAAGGGATGAACACCCGGTTTTCCACCGTGTTGATCGTCTTGCGACTGACGCCCACGGCATCGGCCAGATCGGCTTGTGTCAGACCGCGCAGGGCACGTATGTGTTTCAGGCGGTTATAGAGGGCATCGTCACTCATCGGTGCCGCGTTCCTGCCACCACATGACCCCCGTCACCGTGCTAGCCACCCCCCATAACAGCCCGCCAACAGCCAACCAAAGCGGGATGACAACAAGGCCAGACAGGTCGGCCAAGATGAAGAGCGCCCCAAGCACAGTCAGGGCGTGCAGCCCCGCCTCGCGGGCGCGAAGCTGGCTTTGGCGGTAACGTTCGTCCCCATCCGGCCCCAAGAGCCGCCCTTTCAGACCGGGCACCAGAACGGCCACGCCAAAACAAGCAGCCAATGTCACGATCGAGCCCGTCCCGAACTCTGGCGAAAGATAAGCTGCGGCGAGCAACCCGCCACCGCCGAAAAAAGTCAGAACGAACACCGCTGCGTGGTTCGGTTCGTCAAAGCCTTCCTTGCCACGCAGCTGCCATCGCACCAAAGCGTCAGTTTGAAACATGACCGCCAGACCGAAAAGCGCCTGAAACAGGAAGTTTTCCGGCAGTGCATCAACCCATGCGCTGCCCCAAACTTCGGAGAAAATGGCGAGAAGGTAGAAACAAAGCGCAATCGCAAGACTGCGCGCTTCCGGTTGGCGCAAGGTATGAAACAGATTCATTGTCGGCATAACTCCAAACCGCTGAGTTTACTCCGCACGACCGCGCAGGACGGACAGGATGAAATGCAGCGCGGGCGCGATGCCCAGAACCGGGCCCAGCCAGTAGAACGCCGCCTGTGCGTCCAGACGGTCGCTCAGCACAAGGCCCAGCAGCAGCAGGAAGGCCGCGAGCGTGGCCCAATAGCCGAAGGCAAGGCTGGCGCGATGCGCGATGAGGTTCATCTCGTCCCACGCGCGGTCGGCTTGGTCGGGGAAAACCAGATGCACCACGAAGGACAGCACAGACAGCGCGATCATCGTGCCGCCGATGATCCAGGCCCAGGCCAAGCCCGACGGACCGACGCCCGCGAACATCGCGGCTATAGAGGCGCCGACAAGCACCACGGCGCTTGCCGTGGTCAACAATCGAACAAGGGCGACGGGGTTCCGGGTCATGCAAACGACTCCTGATAAGTAACCTATGGGTAACATATGACGATTCCATAAGTAACGTCAAGGTTACATGCCGCCAAACACTTGCCCAGACCGCCCGCGCGCGATAAATGCCTGTTCATGAGCATTCGACCCATCCTGATCCATCCCGACCCGCGGCTGAAGAAGCTGTGCGACCCGGTGTCTGACGTGTCTTCAGACATCGGCAAGCTGGCCGAAGATATGCTGGAAACCATGTATGACGCACCGGGTGTTGGGTTGGCTGCGCCGCAGGTCGGGATCACCAAGCGCCTGTTCGTGATGGATTGCGTCAAGGAAGAAGGCGAGGCTCCGCGCCCCTTGGTGCTGATCAACCCGGAAATCATCTCCGTTTCGGACGAGGTGAACACCTATGAGGAAGGTTGCCTGTCTATCCCCGAGCAATATGCCGAGGTGACGCGCCCCAAGCTGGTTACGATGCGTTGGATGGG
>CAYNWX010000158.1:0-14034 GCA_964401005.1 uncultured Natronohydrobacter sp. | reverse complement strand
CTGGCGCAAGCCTTTGGCGAAAAGCTGGGGCAGGGCGACGCGATCATCGTGACCAACCAAGACCATGAGGCGAATACCGGCCCGTGGCGGCGCTTGGCCGCGCGAGGAGTCGAAATCCGAGAATGGCAAATCGACCGCGATACGGGGCATCTGGACTTTGGCGCGCTTTGGGCGCTGGTCGATGAGCGGGTGAAGCTTGTGGCCTTCCCCCATTGCTCGAACGTTGTGGGTGAGGTGAACCCGGTGGCCGAAATCTGCGCCGAATTGCGCGCAAACGGTATCTGGTCGGCGGTTGATGGCGTGTCATATGCCCCGCATGGCTTTCCCGATCTGGGCGCGCTTGGGGCCGATATTTACCTGTTTTCGGCCTATAAGACCTATGGCCCGCATCAAGGCTTGATGGTGCTCTCGCCCGAGATTTGCGACTGGCTGCCCAATCAGGCGCATTATTTCAATGCTGATGTGCCTTATAAGCGTTTCACACCGGCAGGCCCCGACCATGCGCAGGTCGCGGCCTGTGCTGGCATGGCGGATTATATCGATGCGCTTTATGCCCATCACTTCCCCGACATACCCGCCGCGCCTGCCGCCCGCATGGCCGCCGTGCATGACCTGATGCGCGCACAGGAAACAGTCCTGTTGCAACCGCTTCTGGATTACCTGCGCGCGCGCAATGATGTGCGCCTACTGGGGCCAAGCATTGCGGCTGATCGTGCGCCAACCGTGGCCATAACGCATGAACGCCCCGGTTCGGAGCTTGTAAAAACGCTGGCGGGTGCGGGGATCATGGCGGGCGGTGGCAGCTTTTACGCCAATCGCGCGTTGCAAGGGCAGGGGGTTGACCCCAATCATGGAGTGTTGCGGCTGTCCTTCGTGCATTACACTTCGCAGGCAGACCTTGACCGGCTGCTCTCGGCCCTAGATGAGCACTTGTGAAACTGCAACGAGCGGATACGTGACCGACACGCCCCCGATTATCCTGTGGCTGCGCCGCGATCTGCGCCTCAGTGACCACCCGGCCTTGCATGACGCGGCCCGGTCCGGCCAGCCGGTTATCCCGGTATTCATCCATGATGACGAGGTAGCTTCGCTTGGGGCCGCGCCGAAATGGCGGCTTGGGTTGGCGCTAGCGCATATCGGGCAAGTGCTGGCCGATAAAGGATCAAAACTGATCCTGCGGCGAGGGGCTGCCATGGATGTCCTGCGCGATCTTGTGGCGCAAACCGGGGCAAAGCGCGTCGTCTGGACACGGCTTTATGCGCCCTGCCAGATTGCCCGCGACACAGAGGTAAAAGCGGCGCTGAAATCCGACGGCCTGGAGGTGCAAAGCTATCCCGGACACGTGCTGTTCGAGCCGTGGGACGTAGCCACCAAGGATGGCGGCTTTTACAAGGTCTATACGCCGATGTGGCGCGCGGTGCGCGACCGCGAGGTGCCAGAGCCTTTGCCCGCGCCCGCCCGCATTCTCGCGCCAGAGGCTTGGCCGGACAGCGACCGGCTGGAAAATTGGCAGATGGGCCGCGCCATGGATCGTGGTGCAGACGTTGTGGCACAGCATATCCATGCGGGCGAGGATGCCGCACGCGGGCGCTTGGGCGCGTTTCTGGCGCATCGGGTCGCGCGCTACAAATCCGACCGTGACCGGCTGGATATGGATGCCTGTTCGGGCCTGTCGGAAAACCTGACCTATGGCGAGATTTCCCCCCGCACCATCTGGCATGCGGGCTGGCGCGCCTTTCAAGAGGGTCACGCCCAAGCGGAGGAGTTTCTGAAGGAACTGGTCTGGCGCGAATTTGCGTATCACCTGATCTATCACACGCCGCGGCTGGAATCCGACAATTGGCGGCCCGAATGGGACGGCTTCCCGTGGCAGGGCGAAGGCGGCGCCGTGCAGGCTTGGCGACAGGGCCGCACGGGCATTGAAGTTGTCGACGCTGCCATGCGTGAGTTGTATGTCACCGGCCGGATGCACAACCGCGCGCGGATGCTCGTGGCCAGTTTCCTGACCAAGCACTTGCTGGTCGATTGGCGGCTGGGGCGCGACTGGTTTGCCGAATGTCTGGTCGACTGGGACCCGGCGGCCAATGCGATGGGCTGGCAATGGGTGGCCGGCTCTGGCCCCGATGCCGCCCCCTATTTCCGCATTTTCAACCCCGACACGCAGGCCGAGAAATTCGACCCGAAAGGGGCCTACCGCAAGATGTGGCTGGCCGAAGCCAGCCGCACACCGCCCGATACCGCGCTTGATTTTTACAAGGCGTGCCCACGTTCTTGGAAACTTTCGCCGTCTGACACACGTCCTATGCCTATCATGGACCTGAAAGACGGACGTGAGCGCGCGCTTGCGGCCTATCACGACCACCGAGAAAAACAAAAACAGGAAGACTTGGCGCATGAATGACCTCGCTTTTGCGACTGGCCCGAAAGGCGAGATCTTGACATCGCTGGACGGGCTGACAGACCTGCCGCGCTATTTTGCGGCGGCCTTTGCCATTGGGCAAAAGCTGAACAAGGGGCGGCTGGATGTGCGCTTGCCGGATGGGCGGGTGTTCCGGCTGCAAGGCAAGAATCCGGGCTTTGTAGCCGAACTGGATGTGCATGACCCAGATCTGTTCGGTCGGCTGATCCGCGAGGGGGATCTGGGCTTTTCCGACGCCTATCTGGAAGGCGGCTGGAGCACGCCGGACCTGCAAGCGCTGATGGACCTTTTGGCCGATGACAACCCCGCCCTTTACGACGAAGTGCTGCCGATGAAGGCCGTGCGCTTGGCCGAACGCTTCCGCCACTGGCTGCGCCGCAATCATAAATCGCAAGCACGCAAGAACATCTCGTATCATTACGATCTGGGCAATGATTTCTACAGCCTGTGGCTGGATGAGAGCATGACCTATTCCTCGGGCATTTTCACGACAGGGCAAGAGAGCCTGGAAGCCGCGCAGGAAGCGAAATATGCCGCCATGGTCGACCATATGAGCGTGAAACCGGGCGATCATGTGCTGGAAATTGGCTGTGGTTGGGGTGGCTTTGCCGAATACGCCGCCGCGAAACGGGGATTGCGGGTCACGGGGCTGACCATCTCTCAGGCGCAGCACGATTACGCGGTCGCGCGAATGGCACGGTTGGGCCTGTCCGACAAGGTCGAAATCCGGATGCAAGATTACCGCGACACGCGCGGCGAATTCGACGGCATCGCCTCTATCGAGATGTTCGAGGCTGTGGGCCAGCGCTATTGGCCCACCTATTTCAACGCTGTGCGCGACCGTCTGCGCCCCGGCGCGCAAGCGGTGATCCAGATCATCATGGTGCCGGATACGCGTTTCAAGAGCTACAGCAGCAACGTGGATTTCATTCAGAAGCACATCTTTCCCGGCGGCATGCTGGGTGCGCCAACCCCGGTGCGCCGCGTGGCCGAAAGCGCGGGGCTGACCTATGTGAACACGCATGATTTCGGGCAAAGCTACTCTGAAACCTTGCGCCGATGGCATGTCGCCTTCACCGAGCGGTGGGAGGACATTTCCGCCATGGGCTATGACGAGCGGTTCAAGCGGATGTGGGATTTCTACCTGACCTCTTGCGCAGCTGCGTTTCGCGGCGGGGCCTGCGATGTCACACAACTTGTGTTGAAACGTCCCTGACTTTGGGTAGACTGGGTGTATCTGCAAAGGGGTGCCGCCACATGCAAGACGTGGACGACGACCGCGATACCGCGCCGCTTGACAAGCTGACAGAGCCTTTGGGGCTGCGGCTGGTCTACATGCTGATTATCGGCGTTATGCTCAGCTTTTCGCAATCGGTGTTGGTGTTGCTGGCGATCATCCAGTTCGTCATCATCTTGATCGACAATCGCCAGCCAAATGCGCGGCTGGCTGATCTGGGCTGCATGGTCGGCGCATGGGTGGCCAAGGCCGCGCGCTACATGGTTGGCGCGACCGATGCAAAGCCTTGGCCCTTCCGCGAGATGGATTGACGCTTACAGCAGCAACACCGTCGCCAGCCCAAGGAAGGCGAAAAAGCCCACCACATCGGTAACCGTGGTCACGAAGGTGCCAGAGGCCAGCGCTGGATCGACCCCCAGCCGGTCCAGCAAAGCGGGCAAGCCAATACCCGACAGCCCCGCCACCAACAGGTTTATGACCATAGCCGCTGCGATCACGCCTGCCAACATCATGGACCCGAACCAGACATAGCCGACCGCGCCCATCACGACCGCGAAAATCAGCCCGTTCAACACGCCCACAAGGGTTTCGCGGCGCAGCACGCGCCAGATATTCGCGCTGGTCAGGTCGCGCGTGGCAAGCCCGCGCACCGCCACCGCCATCGACTGCGTGCCCGCATTGCCGCCCATGGATGCGATAATCGGCATCAGCACCGCTAGCGCGACAAGGGTTTCAATCGTCGCCTCGAAAATGGCAATGACCAAGGATGCGACGATCGCGGTGGCAAGGTTCACTCCCAGCCACGGCAAGCGCTGCCAAGTTGTCTCTAGCACGCCATCCGACAGGCTGCCTTCACCCGCGCCGGCCATGCGCAGCATGTCTTCTTCATGTTCTTCATCCAGCACCGCCATGGCGTCGTCTATGGTGATAACACCGACCAAACGCCCATTCGGGTCCACAACAGGCGCGGAAATCAGGTGATATTGGTTGAACGCATAAGCAACATCGCCTTCTTCCTCGTCCAGCTCGAAGCTGCGGAAACTGTCTTCCAGAATTTCGGCCAAAGCTGTTTCGCGCTTCGAGGATAAAAGCCGCCCAAGCGTGACATAGCCGGTCGGAATATCTTCGGGCGTAACCAGAAACACATGGTAAAATTGGTCCGGCAATTCGGTGCTGGCGCGCATCATGTCTATGGTTTGGCCCACCGTCCAATCTTCCGCTACGGCGACGAATTCGCGCTGCATCAAGCGCCCGGCGGAATATTCCGGGTAGGTCAGCGCTTGGCGCGCGGCGTGCCGATCTTCTTCTTCCAGCGCTTCCAGAATCGCGCTGTGTTGCGATTCGTCCAAGTCTTCCAGCAGGTCGACCACATCGTCCGAATCCATGTCGCGCACGGCTTCGGCTAGAACTTCGGGGCGCAGGTAGCCCACCACCTCGTCGCGGATATTCTCGTCAAGTTCCGACAGGATGTCGCCGTCGAACTCGCTGCCATACAGGTGCAACAGGGTGCGGCGCGCTTCTGACCCGATCTGTTCCAGAATATCGGCAATGTCGGCGGGGTGCAGCGGGTCAAGCAGCTCGAACACGCGCTGCGCATCCCGCGCCTCTATCGCTTTGCGGATCTGCGACAGGTCGCCGGTTTCAAGGTCCAACACGCCCTCTTCGGTCTGGACGCCGTCTTTGGGATCGTCGCTCATCAGGGCCTCCATCGGGTTGCGGGACACGCGGGCTATCTACCTTGTTTGCGGCAAAAGTCGACTGCTCTTGGCTAGGATTGACCCATGATTTGCCTATGTTGTCGAAAAACAAAGGCCTGCCCATAATGGTTCTGCCCGATTGCGGCGCCGCGCGCCTTGCAGGGGGGCGGGGGGCGACATAAGTTCCCCGAAACGATTGGAGTTGTTCATGTCCATTATCCTGCCCGCGCACGTTACGCACCCTGCCTTCGACGTCGACCGCCCCAAAGGCGGCAAAGATCTGGGCGATCTGCCGGTTTGGGATTTTTCCAGTCTCTATGCCTCTGACGAGGCGCCGGAAATCGCGCGCGATTTCGACTGGCTGGAACAGGAATGCGCGGCCTTTGCCGCCGATTACGAAGGCAAGTTGGCCGGGCTGGATTCGGGTGCGCTTCTGGACTGCGTGGTCCGCTATGAGCGGATTGAACAGGTTGCCGGGCGGCTGATGTCCTTCTTTGGGTTGCGCTACTACCAGAACACGGTCGACCCGTCGCGCGCCAAGGCCATGTCCGATGCACAAGACCGTGTCACCACCGCAACCACGCCCTTGGTGTTCTTTTCGCTGGAATTGAACCGCATCCCCGATGCAGATTTCGATGCGACCTTGGCCGCGAATGCCGATCTGGCCCGCTACAAGCCGGTGTTTGAACGCATGCGTGCCATGCGCCCGCACCAATTGTCGGACGAGTTGGAGAAGTTCCTGCATGACCAATCCACGGTCGGCGCTGCCGCTTGGAACCGGCTATTCGATGAAACCATGGCGGGGCTGGAATTTCCCGTTGCGGGCGAGGATGAACCGCTCGGCCTCGAATCCACGCTCAACCTTCTGACCGACCGCGACCGCAGCCGCCGTGAAGCTGGCGCGCGGGCTTTGGCAGAGGTGTTCGGGGCCAATATTCGCCTGTTCGCGCGAGTCCACAACACGCTGGCCAAGGAAAAGGAAATCGAGGATCGCTGGCGCAAGATGCCCAGCCCCCAGCATGGTCGCCATTTGTCGAACCATGTCGAACCCGAAGTGGTGCAAGCCTTGCGTGATGCGGTGGTCGCGGCTTATCCGAAACTGTCGCACCGCTATTATGCGCTGAAAGCCAAATGGTTGGGGCTGGACACGCTAGAGGTCTGGGATCGCAACGCGCCGTTGCCCACGGAAGCCGCGCGCACCATCCGCTGGCCAGAAGCGCAGGATATGGTGCTGGATGCCTATGCGGGCTTTTCGCCCAAACTGGCCGATCTGGCGCAACCGTTTTTCGAGCGCGGCTGGATTGACGCCGCCGTCACACCCGGCAAAGCCCCCGGCGCATTTGCGCACCCGACCGTGACCGATGCGCATCCGTTCGTGATGCTCAACTACCTTGGCAAACCGCGCGATGTAATGACGCTGGCGCATGAATTGGGGCATGGGGTGCATCAGCGCTTGGCGGCAGAGCAGGGCGAATTGCTGTCGTCCACACCGTTAACACTGGCGGAAACCGCCAGCGTGTTCGGTGAAATGCTGACCTTCCGCCGGATGCTTGCCAAGGCTACCACCCAAGAAGAACGCAAGACCCTGCTTGCGGGCAAGGTTGAAGACATGATCAATACGGTCGTGCGCCAGATCGCGTTCTATGATTTCGAATGCAAGCTGCATGACGCGCGGCGGGGTGGGGAGTTGACGCCCGACGACATCAATGCGCTGTGGATGAGCGTGCAGGCGCAAAGCCTTGGGCCGGTGTTCAACTTCATGGACGGGTATGAGACCTTCTGGTCCTACATCCCGCATTTCGTGCATTCGCCGTTTTACGTCTATGCCTATGCGTTCGGCGACGGTTTGGTGAATGCTTTGTATGCGGTGTACGAAGAACAGCCCGAAGGTTTCCAAGACAAGTATTTCGAGATGCTGGCAGCAGGTGGCTCGAAGCACCACAAGGAATTGCTGGCACCCTTTGGCCTCGACGCATCCGACCCGGCCTTCTGGGACAAAGGTCTCAGCATGATCGCAGGCTTCATCGACGAGTTGGAGGCGATGGAGTAGGTGCAGGCCCAAGGCCCGTGGTTAACAGGCGCGTAGCGCCCCACGGGCAGCGGCGGGCCGCCCCAGAGGCCTGCCGCTTTTGCGGCCGCAGGCGCATCACTCAAAGGTTATTCGGACTTTGCCGCCATAAAGTGCCGACATTCATGGGCGGAAGCGGCAGACCGCGGCCCGCCGCTGCCCGTCTACCCCTCGATCAATTCCAGCAGGACACCAGCACCGTCAGATCGCCCGAAACGCGGGTCAGATGCTCTGGCGTAACCGTCACCCCCGCGCGCAGCGTGCCGCTGGAGACGCCATTGGCGCTGAGAAAGGCGCGAATGGCTGGGGCGGAGACGGCGTAATTCACCTCTGGCGGAAGTTGGCGGTTGTCCAGCATGGGCTGTCCTGACAACAATCCCAGAACCGCGCCGGTCGGCCCAAAGACTGGCCCGCCCAGATCGCCTTGTGCCACGGTCGCGTTCAGGCGCAGAACACCTTCTTCACCGCTCAGGCCTCCGATCGCATCCAGCCGTCCGAAAGTTAGCACGGGGCGCGTGAGCATATCCTCGAACGAAAAGCCCGAAATGGTCACTTCCTGCCCCACAGGCATGTCGCCCTCGGCAAATTGCGCGAAAGCCATCGGCACCAACGGGGTTTCGGGCTCCAGCACGGCAATATTCAGCGCGTCATCCACCGCGCGAATGCGGGCGGTATAGGCTTCGTCAATCGTGACGCGGTCGCATTGCGCGACTGCGGCGGCGGTCGTGACCGTGGTGCCGGTCGCGTCGATATAGAAGCCAGAGCGCGAATAATCCGGACGCCGCACGCTCAGACCTGCCAGAAGCGCAGAACGCGCGACTTGGCTGGCTTGGCCAGTGCTTTCGGGCAGCGTGCCGCCGAAGGTTGAGAAGCTGTCTTGCATCATCGGCAGCACGCGGGCCATCTGCGCGTCACGCTCTGGCGTCCAGACCAGTGTGTAGCCCTTGATTTGCCCATTACGGAACTGCGCGAAGGTGTGCGAGCGCAACTCGTCATTCTGTCCCGTCAGGGTAAAGCTGTTCGACCCGCGTTCGCGCGCGCCTTCCAGCGGCACGATTTCGAGGGTCTGCATGATTTCATAGAGGCCAAAGAGTGTCGCCTGATTGCCCGGCTGCGACAGCAAAAGCACCTGCACGCCGCTGTCATCCTTGGACGGGAAATGCGAGAATGGCGCTTCGTGGCGGTCGAATGCGACCATCGCCAAAGGTAGCGCGATTTCGATACCAGCATCCTCGTCGCGGATGGTCTGCATACCCAATGCGGCCAATTCGCCCTGATAGGCGCCGAGTAGTTCGGCACGCTGGCGGGTGGTCAGAACGCCGGTGTCATCATAACCTTGGGCGGCTTGCCAGTCGCGCATTGAGCGGCGTGTGCCGGGGCCAAAGGCCGCGTCGATGCGTTGGGTGTAAAAGCCGAACCATTGCAACGCAGTTTGCAGTTCGGCGCGCTGGTCGCGGTCCAGCGCACGTTCGGATGCCTGCGCCTCGCGCAGGGTCTCTTCGGGTTCAGGTTCGGGGATCGGTTCAGGGACCGGCTCTGCGCTGGCCAGAGGCTCCGGCTCTGCGGCCGGAGCAGGTGTAACCTCGGGGGCAACAGCCGCGCCATCTGCCGGGAAGAAGCGCGCACCATAATTTTCACCGTTCGAGACGAAGGCATCCGCCGGGATCGCCTGCTCTGCGCGCAATTGGCGGCGCACTTCGAACGCATCTGTGTCGGTCTCAAATGGGCCAAGGCTGACGGCATACCATTCCGACGGCAATTGAAAGCCGCTGACATTGCCAATGGTCTCTTGGTAATCTTGCGCACGGGCAAGGGCCACATCTAGATCACGATGCGCTTCCAGTTGCACCCAGCGGGTGTCTTGCGCAAGGACAGGACCCATCGCCAAGCCAGAAACGCTGGCCACCAGAAACGCCGCCGTGCTGAAATACCGTGTCATCAAGTCCAGTCCCTTCCCCATATTCATTTGTCCGGTGCTCTAGCCCCCGGTTTCGGCGTTGACCCTTGGCGGATGCTTGCCTATGCAGGCGCAGCTTTACGAGATTGCGCTGACATGGCAAGGGGCCGACATGGCGGAAGCCGCTGAAAACCGTTCACAAAAGCCACACTGCTTTCAGGAAATCATCCTGAGGTTGCAGAATTATTGGGCCGCCAAAGGCTGCGCGGTGCTGCAACCCTATGACATGGAAGTAGGCGCGGGGACGTTTCACCCGGCCACGACCTTACGCGCCTTGGGGTCGAAGGCTTGGGCCGCGGCCTATGTTCAGCCCTCGCGCCGCCCCACCGATGGGCGCTATGGTGAGAACCCGAACCGCTTGCAGCATTATTTCCAATATCAGGTCATCATCAAACCCTCGCCGCCCGATTTGCAAGAGCTGTATCTCGGCTCACTCCGCGCCATCGGGATTGACGATGCGCTGCATGACATCCGCTTTGTCGAGGATGATTGGGAATCGCCAACCCTGGGCGCGTGGGGGTTGGGCTGGGAAGTGTGGTGCGATGGCATGGAAGTGTCGCAATTCACCTATTTCCAACAGGTTGGCGGGCATGATTGCAAGCCCGTCTCTGGCGAGCTGACCTATGGTTTGGAACGTCTGGCCATGTATGTGCTGGGCGTGGACCATGTGATGGATATGCCCTTCAACGCGCCAGATGCGCCGATTGCCTTGAAATACGGCGATGTGTTTCGTCAGACCGAACAGGAATATTCGCGCTGGAATTTCGATCAGGCCGATACCGACACGCTCTTGCAGCATTTCAAAGATGCCGAGGCCGAATGCCAGCGCATCCTGTCTGCCCCGGCTACCGACAGCGCGGGCCGCAGCATCATCATGGCGCATCCGGCCTATGACCAATGCATCAAGGCCAGCCACCTGTTCAACCTGCTCGACGCGCGCGGCGTCATTTCCGTGACCGAACGCCAAGCCTATATCGGGCGGGTGCGTGCGTTGGCCAAGATGTGCGCCGATGCTTTCGTACAAACCGAAGCCGGGGGCGCGTGATGGGCAGGTTCCTTGTTATCCTGCTTCTGGCCAGTGCCGCGCTTGGTGGTGCGGGCATGTGGTATTTGCAGGTTTACGGCTATTACGACACGCTGCCTGCACAAGACAGCCTAGGGCTGACCTATGCGGGCGAAGATGCCCCGCGCGACGTTCCCGTGACCGCGTTCCAAGGGATTGACTCGATCAGCTCTCCCATCCGGTTCCGGGCTTGTTTCACGGTGTCGGACCCGGCCACGGCCTTTGCGCCGTATGAGAACGCCACGCCACTGAACGCGCCCGACTGGTTCGACTGTTTCGATGCCGCCGCCATCGGTACTGCGCTGGAAGATGGCACCGCGCAAGCTGTAACCGCGCAGGCGAATATCATCTACGGCATAGACCGCGTGGCCGCAATTTTCCCCGATGGGCGCGCCTTTGCGTGGCACCAGATCAACCCGTGCGGAACTGCCTTTTTCGATGGCGACCCATTGCCCCAAGGTTGCCCACCCCCGCCGACGGAGTCGACCCCGTGAGCAATGACCTTGACCTGCGCTTCCGCGACCGGATGCATCTGGTGCTTCACAACATCGTCTCGCGCACAGGGGTCGGGGGGCTTAAACCTGTTGCGGTCAAGCGCATAGGCACCCAGTTCGAGCTGACCATTCAAGAACACCGGCTCTTGGTGCCCTCGGCACTGTTGTGGCGCTCTTATCGCCGTGGCTGGACCGCACGGATGCAAAGGCTCGCCGCCGAATTCGGGCTGGATGGGACATTCAAGTTGGCACCGGGCGATACGGTCATCGACATCGGGGCAAATGTAGGCGATTTCGCGCTGCTCGCGGCGGGCCAAGGGGCCAAGGTCTTGTGTCTTGATGGTGACCCGGTCGTGGTCGAGTGTTTGAGCGCCAACACTGCCGCGATCCCCGACATCTCTACCGATTGCGCGATCTTGTGGAAGGAGGCATGTGAGCTGACCTTCTACAGCGCACCGGGCAAAGCGGACAGTTCCATCTTCCTGCCGCCGGGCGAGAGCGTGGCCGCCTTCACCGCGCAGTCCCAAACGCTGGATTCCGTGGTCGCGCGCCACGGTCTGGGTGACATCGCGCTTCTGAAAATGGATGCAGAAGGCGCAGAACCCGAAGTCCTGGAAGGCGCGACAGAGGTGCTGAGGCGCACCCGGCATGTTGCCATAGACACAGGGCCAGAGCGCAACGGTGCCGAAACCGGCGAGGCATGCGCCGACATCCTGCGCGCGGCGGGCTTTTCCCTGTTGCCGTCCCCTGCCACGAAACGCCGCATGACCTTCGCATCGCGGATTGCCTGAGGTTTGACATGGCTGATCTTCTGATCGAACTCTTCTCCGAAGAAATTCCGGCGCGCATGCAGGCAGGTGCCTCTGACGCGCTGAAAAAGCTTGTCACCGACGGGCTGGTCGAAGCCGGGCTGACCTATGCCCATGCGACCGCATTCGCCACGCCGCGCCGTCTAGCGCTGGCGGTGCAGGGCTTGTCCGAGCATAGCCCGACCCTGCGCGAAGAACGGCGCGGCCCGAAAGTGGGCGCGCCGGACAAAGCGATCGAAGGGTTCTTGCGCTCCACGGGTCTGAGCATGGACGACCTGAGCATTCAGGACGACAAGAAAGGGCAGGTTTACATTGCCCATGTCACGACAGAAGGGCGCGCAGCACCCATGATCGTGGCAGAGGTGCTGGAACGCACGATCCGCAATTTCCCATGGCCGAAGTCCATGCGCTGGGGCGCTGGGTCGTTGCGCTGGGTGCGCCCGTTGCATTCCATCCTGTGCATCCTGTCGCGCGAGGATGGCGCGCAGGTCGTGCCAATGGAGGTGGACGGGATCGTGTCGGGCGATACCACGCGTGGGCATCGCTTTATGGCGCCGGAAAGTTTTTCCGTTGCGAATTTCGAGGATTACGCGGCAAAGCTGAAGCGCGCCAAGGTGATCTTGGACCCTGCCGAACGCGCGGACCATATCTGGAACGACGCCAGCCAGATGGCCTTTGCCCAAGGGCTGGAACTGGTCGAGGATAAGGGCTTGCTGGCCGAAGTGGCCGGGCTGGTTGAATGGCCCGTGGTGCTGATGGGGCGGATTGAGGATCAATTCCTCGACCTGCCGCCAGAGGTGCTGCAAACCTCTATGAAGGAACACCAGAAGTTTTTCTCGGTGCGCGACCCTAAAGCTGGGCAGATCGTGGGGTTCGTGACCGTTGCGAACCGCGATACGGCGGATCAGGGCGCAACCATTCTGGCGGGGAACCAGAAGGTTCTGGCGGCTAGGCTGTCGGATGCGAAATTCTTTTGGGACAATGACTTGCGGCTTGTTGCTGATGTGAAGTTGGAAGGCATGGGGGCCGGGCTGGCCGATGTGACCTTCCACAACAAGCTGGGGTCGCAGAAGGACCGTGTGGAGCGTATCGCCGCATTGGCGAAAGAGATTGCGCCGCTCGTGGGGGCGGATGCCGCTATGGCAGAGCAAGCCGCGCGCGTTGCGAAGGCCGATCTGCGGTCGGGCATGGTCGGGGAATTCCCGGAACTTCAAGGGGTTATGGGGCGGTATTATGCGCTGAAAGGTGGCTATGCGCCAGAAGTGGCCGATGCCTGCCGCGACCATTATTCGCCCCTCGGCCCGTCCGACGACGTGCCCACCGCGCCCGTGACGGTTGCTGTGGCACTTGCCGATAAGCTGGACACGCTGACCGGGTTCTGGGCGATTGACGAGAAGCCCACTGGATCGAAAGACCCTTTCGCGCTCCGCAGGGCGGCGTTAGGAGGGATGCGTTCAATCGAAACTGGCGCATTGCGCCTTAGCCTGCTTGCTCTGCTTTGGCGTGGTGTTGTTGAAAACCTCGTCTACGTAGAATGGAAAGAAGAGAGAAAACGTTGGAGTGATACGGACCCTAGCTATCCAAATGGAAAAACTGGCTTTGAAGGGTTTCGAGATGAGTTTTGGGGCAATCACAACAGAGATGCCTCCCAAGCGATTGCAAGTGACCTCCTCGCCTTCTTCCACGACCGCCTCAAGGTCTACCTGCGCGATCAGGGCATTCGGCATGACGTGATCGACGCTTGCTTGGCCATGCCCGGCAACGATGACTTGACGCTTCTGGTCAAACGCGCCGAGGCGCTGTCGGACCTTTTGAAAACCGATGATGGCGAGAACCTGTTGCAGGGCTTCAAGCGCGCCAACAACATCCTGACACAGGCAGAGGAGAAGGACGGGGTGGAATACAGCTTCGGCCCCGATCCGAAACTGGCGGAAACCGACGAAGAACGCGCGCTATTTAACGCACTCGACCAAGCCGAGGCCGCGATCACCCCCGCCATGCAAGCCGAGGATTTCGCCGCTGCCATGCAGGCGATGGCAGGCCTTCGCGCCCCGATTGATGCGTTTTTTGACGCCGTGCAGATCAATGCCGACAACCAGATCCTGCGCCGCAACCGCTTGAACCTGCTGCACCGCATTCGCGCGACCTGTTTGCAGGTGGCGGATTTGACGAAGGTGAGCGGGTAGGGCATGGCGGGCTGCGGTCTGTCGCCTCTGACAGCTATTCTGCGCGGTTTATAGTGGCCATGTCCGTCTGACCTGCAACCGATGCACCTGCATTGGCCAAAGCG
>CAYNWX010000157.1:0-5143 GCA_964401005.1 uncultured Natronohydrobacter sp. | reverse complement strand
GTCGCCCCCGCCACGAAGACATGATTGCGGATATTCGGTCCACCGGGGCCGCGATCCGGTTGATCATGGATGGCGATGTGGCCGGTGTGATTCATTGTGCCGAGGCCGCGCTGACCGGGATCGACATGTATATGGGCTCTGGCGGCGCGCCAGAGGGGGTGCTGGCCGCGTCAGCGCTGAAATGCATGGGCGGGCAAATTTACGGCAAGCTCCTGTTCCGCAACGAGGATGAAATCGCCCGCGCCCGCCGCGCCGGGATCGAGGATCTGGACCGCGTCTATACCCGCGACGAGATGGTGACGGGCGACGTGATCTTTGCCGCAACCGGCGTGACCGACGGCTCCATCGTGAAGGGCATTCGGACCGAACCGGGTTGGGTGACAACCGAAACCCTGCTGATGCGCTCGAAAACCGGGTCTCTGCGGCGCATGACCTACCGCTCGCCCCTGTAAACTGTCGGACGGGGCGTTGCCCTCGCTTGGCTCGCGCGGGCCAAACCCTGGAGTATTCGTGGCAAGATGACGCACGACACCGCGCTTCTGCTGATTGATTTCCAGATCGGGTTTTCTGACCCGGTCTGGGGTATACGCAATAACCCGGATGCCGAGGCAAAGGCCGCAAGCCTTCTGACCGCGTGGCGCATGGCATCCGCGCCGGTTGTCCATATCCGTCATCTAAGCCTGCAACATGGCAGTCCGCTTGCAGGCGCAGGGGCTGCATGGATGCCGGTGCTGGCACCTATGGGCGACGAGCAGCGCTTCGAAAAATCGGTCAACTCGGCGTTTATCGGAACCGGTTTGGAGGCATGGCTACGCGGACAGCAAATTGGCGCCTTGGTCGTAGCCGGGCTGACAACACCGCATTGCGTGTCCACCACGTGCCGGATGGCCGCCAATCTGGGGTTTGGCGTGACGCTGGCGCATGACGCCTGCGCGGCGTTTTCCAGCAACGCCGATCAGGCTTGGCTGACCCCGCCAGCGGCGCCAATGAGTGCAGAGGATAGTCACCGCACCGCCATCAGCCACTTGCACGGCGAATTCGTATGGGCCCGGCCCGTCGCCGACATTCTGCGACAATGACCGAGCCGCGCGCGTTTCTGGGGGTTGAGCATTCCGCTCTGGGCCAACGCTGGGTTGGACCTGACGCTGCGCGCGACAGGCAGGCCGAAGCGATCTGGCAGGCGACGGCCCTGCCCCCCGCCGTTTGCGCCGTTCTGGCACGCGCGCAAGTGTCGCCCGCGCATGCTCAAGACTACCTTACCCCGTCGCTGCGCGCGCTTTTGCCGGATCCGCATAGCTTGAAGGATATGGACCGCGCCGCCGCCCGGATCTTGCAAGCGGCAACCGGGCGCGAGCGCATTGCCATATTCGCGGATTACGACGTGGATGGCGCGGCCTCCGCGGCGCTGCTGCTGGATTGGCTGGGCGCGATGGGCCAAAACGCCACGCTGTATGTGCCCGACCGCCTGACCGAAGGCTACGGGCCAAATGCGCATGCCATGGCCAAGCTGGCCGCTGCGCACGACCTGATCATCTGCGTCGATTGCGGGACCATGGCGCATGACGCACTTGCCGCCGCGCGCGGAACCGACGTGGTGGTGCTGGACCACCATCTGGGGGCCGAAACCTTGCCAGAGGCACTGGCAATCGTAAACCCGAACCGTCAGGACGAAGATGGCGGCTTGGGGCATTTATGCGCCGCAGGCGTGGTGTTCCTGATGCTGGTCGAAGCCAACCGCCAAGCGCGCAGCACGGGCATGACCGGCCCGGACCTTATGGCAATGCTGGACCTTGTGGCGCTGGCAACGGTGGCCGATGTAGCGCCACTGGTGGGCGTGAACCGCGCTTTCGTGCGGCAAGGCTTGCGCGTTATGGCAGGACGCTCCCGTCCGGGCTTGCGCGCGCTGTCGGATGTGGCGCGGCTGGATACGGCCCCCCGCGCCTATCATCTGGGCTATATGATTGGCCCGCGTATCAATGCCGGAGGGCGGATTGGAGCGGCGGATATGGGCGCACGGCTGCTTGCCACACGTGATAGTGCCGAGGCCGAAGCCTTGGCCCAGTGGTTGGATATCCTCAACTCGGAGCGGCGCGAGATCGAAGCCGCCGTGCGCGCCAGCGCCTTGGCGCAAGCCGATGCGCGCGGGTTGGACAGCCCACTGGCTTGGGCCGCGGATGACGGATGGCACCCCGGCGTGATCGGCATTGCCGCCGCGCGGCTGAAAGAAGCAACCCACCGCCCCGCCATCGTAATTGCGCTAGAGGGCGAAATTGGCAAAGGCTCTGGCCGCTCTGTTCCCGGCGTGGATCTAGGTGCGGCGATCCACCGACTGGTGCGCGAGGGGCTGCTGATTGGCGGCGGCGGCCACAAGATGGCGGCGGGCTTGACCGTGGCGCGCGACGAGGTTGAGCCCGCCATGGCCCGATTGGCAGAGCTTCTGGGCCAACAGGGCGCGGGGTCTGGTGGCCCCCGCAGCTTACGGCTGGATGGCGTTCTTATGCCCGGCGCCGTCACCCCCGAATTGATCACCCAGCTAGACGCCGCCGGCCCGTTCGGTGCCAGCGCTCCCGCGCCCCGCTTCGCCTTGGCCGATATGCGCATAGACAATCTGCGGCGGATGGGCGAAACCCATCTGCGCTTTCGCTGCACGGGCGGGGATGGAAAAAGCCTAGACGTGATCGCGTTCAGTGCGTTTGAAACCGATCTTGGCCCCTTGATCGCAGAATATCAGGGACGCCGCTTGCACCTTGCCGGGCAGATCGAGATCAATTTTTGGGGCGGTCGCCAAACCCCCCAATTGCGTTTGGATGACGCTGCGATCCCGTGTGATACCGCTTAAAAAATTTCCCGTCACAAACCCGTATTTTTCACGCGAAACCCTCTTGCGTAGGGCGGCGGCTTTGCATAAACACCGCTTCACACAGCAAGTGGCCCGTTCGTCTATCGGTTAGGACGCCAGGTTTTCAACCTGGAAAGAGGGGTTCGATTCCCCTACGGGCTGCCACTTCTCCTCAGCATTCTTCTCAATAGCCACTGGCGTTGCGTTCATGGCCCGCGCTGAGAAATTCCGTTGTTTCCGAAGCGCACCGTGCGCTCTGAAGCGTTGCCAATCGCTCTGCTGGGCCATCGTGCCACGGCCTCTATGCCCGCGCAGGCAAGCTCACCTGCATGGCGCTTGCGTGCTTTGTTGAGTGCAGTCTAGGTAGCGTCCCGCAGTCCCAATATCCGCCGCGCATCTTGCCATGTTGCAACAGGCCGCTCGTATTTCGCACATAGATCCGCTGTGCGCGCGACCAGCGCCGCATTCGAGGGCGCAAGCGTCTGGCGATCAAGGCGGACGTTATCTTCCAGCCCCGTGCGGGTATGCCCGCCGCGCGCGATGGCCCATTCATTAACCACGATCTGCCCCGCGCCAATGCCCGCCGCGCACCAGAGTGCATCGGGCGCGTAGCGGTTGAGCGTTTCGATATAGAAATCCAGCACGCGCTCATCCACCGGCATGGCGTTCTTCACACCCATCACGAATTGCACATAAAGCGGGCGCGGCAGGCGCCCGTCATCGGCCATGCGCGCGGCTTGAATGATATGCGACAAGTCAAAGGCCTCAATTTCCGGCATGACCTCATGCGCGCGCATTTCAGAGGCCAGCCAGTCAACCAGGTCTGGCGGGTTTTCATATACCCGCGTTGGAAAGTTGTTCGACCCCACCGCGAGCGACGCCATGTCGGGCCGCAACGGCAACATGCCCCCGCGCTCGGGCCCGGCCCCGGACCGCCCGCCGGTCGAGAGCTGGATGATCATGCCGGGGCAATGTGTCTTGATCCCCTCCATCAACGCGCCAAAGCGGTCGGGGTCCGATGTGGGTGTGCCGTCGTCGCGGCGCACATGGCAATGCGCGATGCAGGCGCCCGCCTCAAACGCGGCATGGGTGCTTTCCACCTGCTCGGCCAAGGTAATCGGCACCGCCGGGTTATCGGCCTTGGTCGGCACCGACCCGGTGATTGCGACAGCTATGATGCACGGGTTGGTCATGGTCTGCTTCCGTTTATCTTCTCATGCATCGACCTTAGCCCGAATGCACCGGGCAGGGAACACCTGCGCCCGGCCTTACTGCAAAACCGCGTCAAACCCAAAGCCTTGGGGGATGGCGTCGCGACCCTCCAGCACCAGATCGGCCATCATCTGCGCCAGATGCGGGGCCATGGCAAAACCGATCTTGAAGCCTCCATTGAACACGAACTGCTCCGCGCGCCCCGGCCACGCACCCATCAACGGCGCGCGAGACGCCGCGCGCGGGCGCACGCCCGCCCAACGCGCCACCACAGGCGCATCGGCCAGCCCCGGACAGGCGGCGATGGCGCGAGCGTGCAGCGCTTCGCATTGCGCATCGGTGGTGTCCGGGGCGTCAAACTCACGTTCGCTGGTGGACCCGATGGCGATGGTGCCATCGGCATGGGGCACGATGTGCAAGCCATCGGCAAAGACCTGTGGCATGTCCGGCGCGGCATGGGCCAGAAGCAACGATTGGCCCTTCACGCCTGTGCCGATGAGCTGGCCCAGATCGCGCGACAGATCCGCCAGCCCCTCATACCCCGTGGTCCAGATGACCGTGCCGCCTTTGGGCGTGTCACCCTGTTCCACTTGTATGCCCTGCGCGGCCAAAGCGGCGACCAACGCGGCCCCTGCCCGGCGCGGATGCAGCCGCGCGGTCAGCGTGTCATACACCACAAAGCCCGACGGCGCATCAACCCTCAGCCCCGGCGCATCCGCCGCGGGCAGCACGCGCCATGTGGCAAAGCCTTGCCACAATTCGCGCGCCTGCGCCTCACGCGCGCGGGCAAGGTCCAGCGCATTTTCGGCCAAGGGCTGCACGCGGCCCGTGCGGGCATAGCCCGGATCGACGCCCCCGCGCGCGGCCACATCGGCCCAGTAGCGTTCGGCCATGCGTAGCGCCCCGAACTGCATGGCTTTCTTGGGGTTCCAGTTTTCCGGCACATGCGGGGCCAGCGCGCCCACGATCCCGCCGCTGGACCCTGCCCCCGGCGCGCGCTTCTCAAACACGCGCACCCGTGCGCCCCGGTCGGCGCAGGCCAACGCCGCCGTCAACCCGAACACGCCTGCGCCCATGATCGTGACATCGGCC
>CAYNWX010000156.1:0-6079 GCA_964401005.1 uncultured Natronohydrobacter sp. | reverse complement strand
CCCCGACACGCTGATGGGCGCGTCTTTCGTGGGCATTTCCCCGGATCACCCGCTGGCGAAGTATCTGGAGCGGCATGATTCGGACGTGGCCGCGTTCGTGGCCGATTGCCGCAAGATTGGGACGACCGAGGAAGCACTTGAAAAGGCAGAGAAAAAGGGCTTCGACACCGGCATCCGAGTGCGGCATCCGTTTGATGATGCTTGGGAATTGCCCGTCTATATCGCGAACTTCATCCTGATGGATTACGGCACCGGCGCGATCTTCGGCTGCCCGGCGCATGACCAGCGCGACCTTGATTTCGCGCGCAAATATGGGTTGCCGCACCCGGATGTGTTCTTTGCGCTCGACAATGACACGCCGGTAGAGGCGACCGCCTTCGTGCCGCTGAAAACCGAAAAGGTGCGCTATATCCGCGGTTTCGCGGGGGAAGAGGTGCAAACCGGCGCCGACGCGGTGGAAGCGGCCATCGCGTTCTGCGAATCGCGTGGCGTGGGCCATGGCGTGACGCAATACCGCCTGCGCGACTGGGGGCTGTCGCGCCAACGCTACTGGGGCTGCCCGATTCCCGTGGTGCATTGTGAGGCTTGCGGCGTGGTGCCGGAAAAGAAGGAAAACCTGCCGGTTCGTCTGCCCGATGATGTGACTTTCGACCAACCCGGCAACCCGCTGGACCGCCACCCAACTTGGCGCGATTGCGCTTGCCCGTCCTGCGGTGCACCGGCCCGGCGCGAAACCGACACGATGGACACGTTTGTCGATTCGTCATGGTATTACGCGCGCTTCACGTCCCCCCGCGCCGCGACGCCCACCAATGCGGATGACGCTGAATATTGGATGAATGTCGATCAGTATATCGGCGGCATCGAACATGCGATCCTGCACCTTCTGTATTCCCGCTTCTTCGCCCGCGCGATGGTGAAAACCGGACATTTGCCGGAAAGCGCGAAAGAACCGTTCAATGCGTTGTTCACACAAGGCATGGTGACGCATGAGATTTACATGACCCTGGATGACAAGGGCCGGAAACTCTATCACCTGCCCGAAGACATCGAGGACGGCAAACTGAAAGCCACGGGCGAGGCGGTGACGATCATCCCCTCCGCCAAAATGTCGAAATCCAAGAAAAACGTGGTGGACCCGGTCAACATCATCAGCGCTTTCGGGGCCGACACCGCGCGGTGGTTCATGCTGTCCGACTCACCGCCCGAACGCGATGTGGAATGGACCAGCGCCGGGGCAGAAGCGACCTACAAGCACCTGAACCGCGTCTGGACGCTCTGCGACAAGGTAGCCGCCATGGAAATCGGCCAGCCCTCGGACGCCGACACCGACCTGCTGCGCGCCATGCACCGCGCGATTGATGCGGTCACAAAGGCGGTCGAGAACTTTGCGTTCAACAAAGCAATCGCCGAACTTTACGCCTTCACCAACACGCTGTCGAAATCACAAGCGTCTGGCACCGCGCAAGTCACCGCCGTGAAAACGCTGGCGCAACTGATGGCCCCCATGGTCCCGCATTTGGCCGAAGACATCTGGGCACGGCTGGGTGGCGAAGGGTTGGTCGCCCAAGCCCCGTGGCCCAAGGCCGACCCGGCCATGCTGGTCGCCGATACCGTAACCCTGCCCATCCAGATCAACGGCAAACGGCGCTCAGAGATCACTGTCGCCGCAGATGCCAGCAAGGAAGAGGTTGAAAAACTTGCCCTTGCGGATGATGCTGTGCTTAAGGCGCTGGCGGGAAACCCGCCGCGCAAGCTGATCGTTGTGCCGGGGCGGATCGTGAATGTGGTTGTCTGAGCGACGGGCTTTCATCTTGGGCGCTTTGGCGTTGGCGGGCTGCGGCTTTACCCCCGCCTATGCCCCCGGCGGCGCGGGCGCGGCCCTGCGCGGCCAAGTGCGCGCCGATGACCCAACCGATTCGCTGGGCTTTGCCTTTGTCGGCGCGCTGGAGGAGAGGCTGGGCCGCCCGCAATCTGCACGCTATGCCCTGTCTTATAACATCGTCACTTCGGAACGCGGCGCGGCGCGAATTGTCGGCGTGGGCGAAACCCGCATCGCACTCTTGGGCAGCATCGATTATTCACTGACCGAAAGCGCCACGGGTGAAATCATCGCCTCTGGCAGCCTGCGCAACGTGACGAATTACTCGACCACCGCGAACCAGCTTGCCACACAGCGCGCCAGCGAAGACGCGCAAGAGCGGCTGATGCGCATTCTGGCCGATCAGGTTGCAACCCGTCTGCTCGCTGCCATGGCGGTATGAAGCTTAGCCCTCGTGACCTGACGCGCCTGATCGCGAAACCAGACCTAGCTCTGGCGGGCGTTCTGATCTACGGGCAAGACGCAATGCGCGTGGCCCTGAAACGCCAAGAGCTGATCGCCGCCACCATCGGCCCGCAAGGCGAGGGCGAAATGCGGCTGGAACGCTTACCCGCCGCCGATTTGCGGCGCGACTCTGCACAATTGTTGGACGCGGTCAAAGCGCAAGGGTTCTTCCCCGGCCCACGGGTGGTGCTGCTAGAAGGAATAACCGAACAAGGGGCAGATGCGGTGAAAACGGCGCTCTCGGAATGGCTGCCGGGAGATGCGCAGATCGTGGCCACGGCGGGCGCGCTGAAAGCCAGCTCCGCTCTGCGCAAGCTGTTCGAAGGTGCCAGAACCGCAGGTGCCGTAGCCATCTATGACGACCCACCGACGCGAGAGGAGATAGAGGCTGAACTGACTCGCGCGGGCCTGACCCAGATCAGCACCGACGCCATGCGCGATCTGACTGAGCTGTCGCGCGTGCTCGACCCCGGCGATTTCCGCCAGACCTTGCAGAAAATCGCACTTTACAAGCATGGCGACGCGACACCCCTGACCCCGCAGGAAGTGGCAGATCTGGCCCCCGCCAGCATCGAGGCAGCGGTCGACGACCTGCTCCACGCCGTGGCCGAGGGGCAAGCCGACCAGATCGGCCCGCTTATGGTGCGGCTCCACGCACAAGGGGTCGCTGCCGTCACGCTGGCCATCATGGCCATGCGTCATTTCCGCAGCTTGCACGCCATGAATTGCGACCCCGGCGGCCCATCGGCAGGTATTCAGCGGATGAAACCGCCCATTTTCGGCCCCCGCCGCGATAGGCTATTGCGGCAAGCACAGGGCTGGGGCTTGGCGCGTTCGGAAGCGGCCCTTGCCACGCTGACAGATGCCGATCTGACCTTGCGCTCTGCGTCGAACGCGCCCAGCATGGCGGTGATGGAACGTGCGCTAATCCGGCTGGCAATGATGGCGCGCCGCTAAAGCCAGCGGCACGACTGGTCTTCGGCTACGCAGAACCCAAATATCCTTTCAATCACGCGAAATGAGGAATGGGCATGTACACAGTGATTGGCAAAGCCAACAGTCGCGCCACCCGCGTTTTGTGGATGATGGAAGAACTCGGGCTGGATTATGACCACGTCCCTGCCGCGCCACGATCGGAAGGGGTTGTCAGCTTCAACCCAGCGGGCAAAGTTCCGGTGCTGATCGAAGACAGCACGCCGATCACAGATTCGACGGCGATTATCCAATACCTCGCGGACAAGCATGGCAGCCTGACCTTTCCGGCTGGCACTTTGGACCGCGCGCGCCAAGACAGTCTGACACAATTCCTTCTCGATGAATTTGATGCGGCGCTGTGGATGGCAGCGCGCCATTCCTTCATCCTGCCCGAAGAGCTGCGCCAATCCGCGATCAAGCAATCGCTTATGTGGGAATTCATCAACAGCCAGAAAACGCTGGTGCACCGCATGGGCGAAGGTCCGTTCCTGATGGGCGAGCGCATGACCGTGCCTGACATCATTCTCACGCATTGCGGCCAATGGGCCCGGATTGCGAAGTTCCCGATCCAAGAAGACAGGCTTACCGCCTATCTGAACCGAATGTTTGCTCGACCCGCATTGCAAAAGGTCATCGCACGGATGGGGTGAACCGTCTTTTGCGGCAAATCCTCATGGTTTGCGGCTATACCGCGTCACAAGTTCCCATGCCGCTGGCGCATATGCGACCGGAATCTTCCGAAATCCTCAGCGCGGGACAAACCCTTGCTCCATGGCATTTTCCCACTCCGCCAAAAAAGCGCGGCGGTTCAGCGGGTCCAGATAGGTCAGCAATGCCGGACCCAACCGGATCGGTGCTAGACCGCTGGCCTGTTCCGCTTCGGTCAAGCCAAGGGGTGGCAATGGCCAATCACCCGGCGTCTGCCGCATGGCCAATTCAGCGAGCAAATCGATCATCGCGGCGGCGGCTTCCATGTTCTGGGCAGTTTGCGGAATGACCGCGGTGCGCAGCATTGCATTTGTAAAATCCTGCATATGCAGAATCTGAACCTGCCCGCCCGACCCTTGCGCCAGATCTTCGGCCGCATAGCTTCCCAGCACGTTATAGGCAAAAGCCAGACGACCCCTCGCCACGTCCTCGATCATCAGGGCCGAACAACAGTAAAGCCTTGGCTGAAGCCGCCCCATCACTTCGTTTAGCCGCCAGAATGCATCGCTCGAACGGTCTTCTTGGGTGGCGAACAAGTAACCTAAGCCGCTGTCACGAACATCGTATGTGCCAATCGCACCTGAAAACCGGCCGGGATTGTCCCGCAAGATGTTGATCAATTCCTGCCGGGTTGCAGGCAGTGAAAGACCCGCAAAGCGAGCAGAGTTGATCACGACCACAGCAGGCTCGGTGGTGAAGGCAAAAATCAGGTCCCGCCAACGCGCCCAATCCGGCAAAGCCCGAACTGCATCGGACATGTAAGGCCGGGTAAACCCGTCATTGACCAACTGGAATTGCAAATCCATTGCCGAGGACATGGCAAGATCGAACTGCGCGCCATCACGCACCGCACGATGCAACGCGCTCGAAGACATCACCGTGTAATCCACGCCTATCTGTGGATAGAGCGCCTGAAACTGTTGGATGTAGGGCTCGAAAAACACAAGATCCGTCGTGGAGACTAAACGCAAAACCTGCTGCCCAGAGCCTGGGAAAAAACGATGATCTTCAACCTCTAACGCAATCAGTGGCGTTGAAAGCAAAAGGATCAGGCCAAGGGCAAGACCAATACAACGCATGCGCCGCTCCGATCGATTCTGTTGTTCAATTTCAGCCTTCCGCCATGGGCGCGCAAAACTTCCGTGACAATGGTCAGGCCAAGACCCGACCCCACGATCTCGCTATTATTCTCGCCACGGCGGAAGCGTTCGGTCAAAGCCTCTGGCGGCCCATCACCCAAACCCGGCCCCTCATCACAGACTGACAGCGCGATCATCTTGCCCTCTTGGGTTATCCTCAGCATTATTGCCGTATCCTCGGGAGAATACTTGATCGCGTTGTCCAGAACATTGCGAATGGCAGTGTCCAGCAATACAGGATCACCGCGAACCGGGGCTTCAACCAAGTCGAGCATGATGTGAATGTCGCGCATCGCGGCAATCGGGTTGAGAGAATCAACGCATTTTCGGGCAAGATCCGCCAAATCCAAACGGTCCTCCACCAGTTCCTCGACCCTGTAGGCAACGGTAGCATAATCCAGAAGCTGTCCGGCGGATCTTGCGCTTTCATCCACGGCTCGGATGATCCGGCGCAATTGCTCTTTCTCGGCTTGCGTGCCACCCCCGCGCAGTGCGATTTCGGCTTGCGCGCGCACGGTGGCAAGTGGGGTGCGCACCCGGTGTGCGGCCTCGGCAATAAAGTCTTCGGAACGGCGCACTGAAAGGCGCAGCCGTTCCATCAAACGGTTCAGCGCGGTCAAAAGCGGAGCAAGATCAGCAGGTGCTGGACGCGACAACGGGCGCAGATCAGACGGGCCGCGCCGCGAAACGGACACTGCGATTTGGTTAAGCGGCCGCAAAGAGGCTCGCGCCGCAACTGCCGATAGCCCTACGGCCACGAAGAAAAACGCTATGGCCAAAACCCCTGCAAGACGCGACAGGTCAGACGCTATTCCCTCTACGCCTTTGCGGGTTTGCGCGACCGTTACAGTCACGGCCAACGGATCCGCCCCAGCCCCGACGAGCCGTGTCAGCGAAGCCATGCGAATTGTCTCGCCACTGAACTGACCCG
>CAYNWX010000155.1:0-4933 GCA_964401005.1 uncultured Natronohydrobacter sp. | reverse complement strand
CAAGGCCCGTTTCGCCCCGTCGCGCGCCTGCCGAAAACCAATAACCGCGGGTTGCCTGCGACCCGCTTCGCCCCCGACCCGCCCCGTCGCACTGAAGGTGCGCGCCTGAGGCGCGACGCGGGGGCGAAATCGCCCCCACCCTCGGGCCGGGGGCTACGCTATGGTCTGTGCCCCTCATTCGAGGCCCTCCAATTTGGCAGGGTCAAAGTCTGGGCCGGGAATGAGTTTAACGCCGTCTTTCGACATACGGACTTCAAGCCCGACTGCTACTAACTGCGCCTTCATGTGATCAAGCTGCGCAAAGTTCTTCGTGGAAAATGCTTCCGCGCGCAAAGCAACAATCTGTTTTTGTTGCCTCTGCAAAGCATCTTCCAACAAGTGATTGTCTGTTATCGACTTCCACCAACTGCGCGACTGAAAGGACAGCAAGTCAAACCCCAAAAACTTACATGCTTCTCTAAGACTACCTGCGTCGCCAGCGTTAAAGAGCGCCTGCATTTGTTTGATCGCTTGTGGCGTGTTCAGATTATCGGAGAGTGCATCAACAACTTCTGGGGCCAATTCCATTTCTTCGCCACCTTTGGTTTCCACCAGATCCTTCCATTTAAGCAGACGCGTTTCCGCTTCCCGCGCCTTCTCCTCCGTCCAATCCATCGGCTTGCGGTAATGCGTCGACAGCATCACGAAGCGGATCACCTCGCCCGGCCAACCCTGATCTAACAAATCCCGCACGGTAAAGAAATTGCCCAAGCTCTTGGACATCTTCTTGCCCTCGACCTGCACCATTTCGTTATGCAGCCAATACCGCGCAAACCCCGCATCCGGGTGCGCGCAGCAGCTCTGCGCGATCTCATTCTCGTGGTGGGGGAACTGCAGATCGATCCCGCCGCCGTGAATATCGAAGGATGCGCCCAGTAATTCATCCGCCATGGCAGAACACTCGATATGCCAGCCCGGACGACCGCGACCCCAAGGCGAGTCCCAACCCGGCTCATCCGCCGCAGACGGCTTCCACAGCACGAAATCCATCGGGTCGCGCTTGTAGGGGGCCACTTCCACCCGCGCGCCCGCGATCATGTCATCGACCGAGCGGCCCGACAGGCGGCCATAATCAGGGTAGCTACGCACGTCGAACAGCACATGCCCCTCGGCAGGATAGGCATGGCCCTTGGCGATCAACCCTTCGATCATGGTCACCATCTGCACGATATACTCTGTCGCGCGCGGCTCATGATTAGGCCGCAAGGCCCCCAACGAGTCCATATCGGCGTGATACCAGTCGATCGTTTCATCCGTCAGGCTGCGGATAATCGCGTTCAGATCGCCCCCCTCACGCGCCTGAATATCCCGCGCCCGCGCGTTGATCTTGTCATCCACATCGGTGAAGTTGCGCACATAGGTGACGTGTTCCGCGCCGTAGACATGCCGCAGCAACCGATAGAGCACGTCGAACACCACGACGGGCCGCGCATTGCCTAAATGCGCGCGGTCATAGACCGTGGGGCCACAGACATACATCCGCACATTTTTGGGGTCGATGGGCGTAAACGCCTCTTTCCGGCGGGTGCGGGTGTTGTGAAGCGTAATCTCGGTCATCCGGTCCTCTCGGGCGTGGTGCCTTGGCAGGAGGGATCAGACACGTTTTACCACCCGCCAAAGCCGTTAGCGGCAGATGCAGCAGCAAAGGGTGCGGGTCAAGCGGTTCATGGGCGCGACCCTAATCCCAAGCCCCTGCCCTGCCAAGACGAAAACGGCCCGCACCTGGGAGGAGCGCGGGCCAAAACCACGGGTGGGCATTGCGGGGAGGCGCGCGCCGCCCGTGATATTCTTAAGCGTCGGTCTGCTTGCCGCGCACCAGCGATTGCGCGACATAGACAAGGATCGCAAAGCCCACGGCACCTGCGCCGAAAATTGCCAGCAACAGCAGCGCGTCAATCGGCCCGCCCATATGCTGCAAACCAGAGCGCGTCACCCACAGCACGAACCAAACCGCCGCGATGCCGCCGAGCGGCATGGACAATTGCGCCAGAAGGAACTTGCGCATCGACATTTCGCGGTCGCGGATCAGCACATAGATGTAGCCGACGGTCACGATGGCCGCCACGGCAACCATGGCCCAGAACAAGCCGCGACCGAACATTTCCTCGAACACGGCCAACATGGTGCCAAGCGTCATTTCTTCCATAATTCACTCTCCTCTAGCAGGCTTCATCTTGCTCGAAATACTCGCGGGGGGATGCGGCGCAGCCGCATGGGGGCAGCCGCCCCCTGCCCCCGCCAAATCAGGCGCGCCCGCGCAGCATGGCGTTATAGGTGGCTTTCAGCGCGACTTCTTTCATCAGCCACGACACCCACAGCTCTTCCAGCGGCGCAATCACACCGGGGAAGGACGGGACAAGATGGTCGTTATAGTCGAATTCGATCAGCATGGCGCGGCCGATGCGGGTAATCAGCGGGCAGGATGTGTAACCGTCGAAGGTCTTGGTGCCTTCGCGGCCCTGAATCTCGCTAATCAAATGGTCCTCGACCACCGGCTGGTGCCATTTGACGCTGGCCGCCGTCTTGCCCTTTGGCACGCCGTTGATATCGCCAATGCCGAACACATTTGCATAGCGCGCGTGGCGCAGGGTTTTCTGATCGACCTCGATCCAGCCCTGATCGGTCCATTTATCGGCCCATGACAGGCCCGACTCGCGTACCACTTGCGGCGCGCGCTGCGGCGGGATGACGTTGATAAAATCGAACGCGGTCGTCACATCGCCATCGGGCGTGGCATAGGTCGCGGTTTTCGCGCCGGCATCCACGGCTTTCAGAACATGGCTCCAGCGGTAGTTCACGCCACGATCATCGAACAATTGCCGCACGCGGTGGTCCACCACGGGCACGCTGAACAGGTTTCCGGCCTGGCTGTTGTAGATCAGCTCGACCTTGTCGCGGTTGCCCTTGCGAGTGGCGATGTCCTCGGCAAGAAAGGTGATCTTCAGAGGCGCACCGGCGCATTTCATCTCTGTCGCCGGGCGGCCGAACAGGCCGACGCCGCCTTCGTCGGTAAACTTGTCCAGCGCGGCCCAGGTTTTCGCTGCCTGTTCCGGCCCGGCATAATGCGCGGTAATGCCGGTATCGGGGCCGGTCATGTCCAGATCAAAGCCTTCGACCGCGTCCCAATCCAGAATCAGGCCAGTGGCGACAATCAGGTAATCATAGTCCACGCGTTCGCCGCCCAGCGTGGTGATGCGATTGGCGTCCGGGTCGATTTCGGCGGCGTAATCGGCGATGAAATTGATGCCGCGTGGCAACCAGTCGGTGGTCTGGCTGACAGAGTAATTCGCCCCTTGCAGCCCCGCCGCGATCAGCGTGAAACCGGGTTGATACCAATGCTCTGCCCGCCCGTCGATCACGGTGATCTGCGCGCCGTCCAGACGCCCGGCCAGACGGTTGGCAATCGCGGCACCGCCCGCGCCTGCCCCAAGGATCACGATCCGCGCAGAGGTCTTGACCGTTTGCGCCTTGCTGGCAGCCCCGGTCGTGGCAAGGGCCGCGCCCCCGGCGGCAAGGGTCATGAAGCCACGGCGGCTAAGCTGACCTAGTTCGAATTTGTTCATGACGGCCCCATTGGTCGGTATACATCTGGATACTTTCATACATCGTTACATTCGAATTCTTGCACAATCAAGCCTGCAAACATGACTCGCTGCTGCGACATATTGCCATGAGACTTTGCCGGATAACTTGATTTCGATCAAAGCTGCCCCGGCAAAGCGGCGGTTAATATGAGTTCAGGGAATATGAATGGAACCGGGGCGCTTCATGGCCCCAGAGGAGTAAGCATGCGGCTGACGACACGAACCAATCTTGCGCTGCGCACCTTGATGGTCTGCGCCGTGAATACCGACCGGCTGGTGCGCAAGCAGGACGTGGCGCGCGCCATCAATGCCTCTGAAAACCATCTGGCGCAGGTCATCAACAAGCTGGCGCAGGACGGGTTTATCACCACCCAGCGCGGACGGCATGGCGGGTTCAGCCTGAACCGCGCGGTCAGTTCCATCGGCGTGGGCGAGGTGTTTCGCGCGTTCGAAGCGGATCTGCCGCTGATCGAGTGTTTTTCGGACGGAAATACCTGTCCGTTGAAAGACCACTGCCGTATGGGCAAACACCTGAAACGCGCGGTGGATGCGTTTTACAGCGCCCTCGATGAACTGTATCTGTCGGATCTGACCGATTGCAATGACGGGCTGGAACGGCTGTTGCAGCTGGAAGGTCCGAACCTGCCGCAACAATGCCAGCCCGGCGCGCACAAGCCTGTCACGGCTGAGGCCGCCTGATCCGCCGCTCACGCAGCCGTGATCGCGGGCCATGAAACTTTGGCCCGCTTGGTCCCGTTTCCCGTTCGTCTTGTAACAGATGGGAAAGAGACCAATGAAACATTCGATGCTTCTTGCCAGCCTGCTGACCGCTACCGCTGCCCCCTTGGCCGCACAAACTGCGATCGGGCTGAGCGGAGATCGCACTCTGACCATGATCGATCTTGGCACCGGCAACGTGACCGGCACCATGGGTGTGATCGTCGAAGGCCGCCTGCTGGGCATTGATTACCGTCCCAACACCGACACGCTGATCGGCGTGACCGACGCGTTTGAAGTGATCAATATCGACCCCGCAAATGGTATGACAACGCCGCTTGTGACCATGGACACGCCCCTGCCTATCGAGGGCGACGCCCCGGTGATCGTCGACATCAACCCCGCCGCAGATGCGCTGCGTTTCATGTCGGGTACGACCAACCACCGCGTCAACCTGACCACGGGTGCAGTCATGGTCGATGGCAGCTTGCATTGGGACGGAATGGACGGCGCGCCCATGGTCGGTGCCACGGCCTACAGCAATTCCTTCGGCAAGCCCGAGGCCACGGCGATGTATAACATCGACACGGGTG
>CAYNWX010000154.1:0-12169 GCA_964401005.1 uncultured Natronohydrobacter sp. | reverse complement strand
GTGTCCAAGCGCGGCCAAGGCACGGGCTACTCGGGCATCGAAAACCCGCTCTTCTACAAGGACAACACCCGCATGTTCTATGGCGACGCGAAAGCCAGCTTCGACAGCTTAGTGCCGTTGATCGACTGATCTGTGCGCATTGCAAAACAGGAAAGCCGCCCCGGATTGGGGCGGCTTTTTTGTCGCGTTAAAGTCCAAGGGTAGACGCGTATAGATGCGGCGTCAGGCGGCTTTGTTGACCGTGTCGCTGGACAAGATTTCGATAAATTTCTCCGGGTCATCATTGGCGCGCAGCTTTTCGCAGACCGCAGGGTTGCGCAGCGTGCGCGACACGAAGGCCAAGGCTTTCAGATGCTCGACCCCGGCATCGCGCGGGGCAAAGAGCGCAAAGACCAGATCGACCGGGCTTTTGTCGACAGAGCCATAATCGAGCGGGCGTTCCAGCTTCAGGAACACGCCCAGCACGCGCTCGACCTCGTCCAGCCGCGCATGGGGCAGGGCCACGCCATGACCCACGCCCGTTGGGCCAAGGCTTTCACGCTCTTGCAGTGCTTCTATCACAGAGGTGGCGGGCAGGTCGTAGACAGAATACGCCATCTCGCCAATCGTCTGGAACAGGCGCTTTTTACTGGTCGCAGAGCCGATGACCCGCAAGGCACCTGCATCCAGAAGCTCTGACATCTGCATTGGCATTCTCCATTCGGGAAACGCAATGCCGCGCCCGGCCCGATGTCCGTGGCGCGGCGTATTGGTCAAGGTCAGTTATTGTTGCGGGTCAATCCAGCCAACATTGCCGTCTTCCCGGCGGTAAACCACGTTCAGCCCGCCATGGCGTTCGTTGCGGAACACCAGAACAGGTGCATGCGAGAGTTCCATCTGCATCACGGCTTCTCCGGCCGACAGGGACATGATCTTCGTCTCCATCTCGGCAATGATCATCGGTTGCAACGATTCCGGCTCTTCCGCCGACTCGTCATTGCTTGAAGCCAGCACATACGCGGAAGCGCCACCAAACTCAACGGGCGAGGTGCGGTCGCGGTGATGGTCTTTCAGGCGGCGCTTGTAGCGGCGCAACTGCTTGTCCAGCTTTTCGCGGCAAGATTCGAAGGCGGCGTATATTTCACCCGCCTGACCGCGTGCCTGTGCTGTCAGGCCGGTCGACAGGTGCAGCGTGGCTTCGCAGACCATGTTATGGGCATCACGCGAGAATACCACAACGGCCTCTGTCGGTCGCTGCTGATACTTCTCCACCAACTCGCCGAATTCGGCTTTGACATGGGTTTGAAGCGCGTCACCGATATCGATTTGTCTGCCGCTGATCTGGTAGCGCATGGGCCACTCCTTCTTGTTATCGGGTCCGGGCCGGGCATCGTACCGGGCCTGTCCCGCTTGGGTCAACCTGCTCTGACGCGGCGTTCTGCGCGGCCACAAGCCACGAGGCACGCCCGTCTTGTTCCGTGTATTTGGCGACAGAAGGTGGGGGTTTGTCAACGCATCGCTTTGGGAGAGCGCCGAAAACTCATTCGGAGGCGGGCGCGTCCGACAGGCGGAAATCTTGCCCAAGGTAGACCCTGCGCACATCTGCATCCGCCACCACTTCGGCAGGTGTGCCCGCGCGCAAAACCTGCCCGTCATGCAAGATATAGGCGCGGTCCACGATGGCCAATGTTTCGCGCACATTGTGGTCAGTGATCAGCACGCCCAAGCCCCGAGTTTTCAGTTCTGCCACCAGCGCGCGGATTTCGCCCACTGCGATCGGGTCCACCCCGGCAAAGGGCTCGTCCAGCAGCACGTAGCGCGGGTTTGCGGCCAGTGCACGGGCAATTTCCACCCGGCGGCGCTCGCCGCCCGACAGTGCCAGCGCGGGCGCGTCACGCAGATGGCTGATTGCAAATTCATCAAGCAAACGGTCCAGAGCATGCTGGCGCTCTTGCGCGTCGCGCAGTCGAATTTCCAGCACTGCAAGAATATTTTGTGCCACGCTAAGCCCGCGGAAAATGCTCATTTCCTGCGGCAGGTAACCCAAGCCCATTTGTGCCCGCCGATATAGCGGCAGGCCAGTAGCCTCTTGCCCGTCAAGCGTGACCGTGCCGCCCTCGTGTTTTACAATCCCGGCAATGCAGTAGAAGCAGGTGGTTTTGCCGCAGCCGTTTGGCCCCAGAAGCGCTACGACCTCTCCCGGTGCCACATGCAACGACACGTCGCGGATAATGACCCGCTTGCCATAGCTTTTTTGCAATTGCGATACGGCAAGAGCGCGTGTTTCGTCTTCGGGCCCCATGCTTGGGCCTTAGCGATCAGTCTGGATGATCGTGCGAACCCGACCTTCAAGGCTACCCTGACCATTGCGCAGATTGACCGTCAATCGGTCGCCTGACAGCACGTTCGGCCCCTGCGTCAGGATGACAGATCCATTCATCCGCACTGTGCCAGCATCTATATCATAGACAGCGCTGGCGGCTTCTGCCGCCTCCTGTGCGGTCACCAGCGTGACACCGCCCGAAGCTTCCAGCCGCCGGATACGGGCATTGTCGCCGGGCGCATAGACGACTTTGATCGTTTGTGCAGCCAACCGCATATCGCCTTGGCCCAGAACGGCATTGCCGGAGAACGTGGTTTCGCCTGTGGTGTTGTCCACTTGCAAGCTGTCCGAGCGCACTTCCACCGGCTGACCACGCACGGCGCTAAGACCGGAAAAGGACAGGCTTGTGCCTTGCGCGACAGCAGGTGCCGCGGCAGTCAGGCTGCCACCAAGCGCGAGGATAAGTGCCAATGCGCGCAATTTAAAACCTCCGGTCGTCATGGCCTGTATAACAGCCTGACATTACCCGTAAAGGCAAGCAGATATCCGCCATCCGTGCCGCCGCTACGGGTGAGTTCCATCGCATCGGCGCTGATCTCACCCGCCGGTGCACGACCTGTCACGCCGCCGGTTCCACTTAGCCGGGTTTGGTCGAGCGCGGCTGTCAATGCGCCAAGTTCAAGGACGTAGCCGTCAGAGTTTTCAAGTGTGACTGGGCCGTCTGCCGTCAACGCACCTTGGGATTGGTCCAAGTGTGCGCCCGCGGCGAGGAACCGAGCGGTGCTGTCATTCGGGAACGTCATCCGGCCTTCTGGCATGACGAATGTCAGGTTTAGCGGCCCATCGCCGAGTTCCAGAACCTCTGACCGAACAGATTGGGCGGCAATGGTCAGTGCGGTCGCATCCCGTGTGACACCGGCAAAGCGGGCTGTGGCAATGCGCGGCGCACGTGTCATCTGCTCGGGGTCCATGCCGGCGATGCGTGCAGCGCTATTCGGATCTATGCTGCGCGAAACCAAGAAAATCGTCGACAACAACACCAGCGCGCTGAGCGGCAGGCCCACGCGCAGCGCACGCGACACGGTCTGGCGCAGTGCCGCTGACATCAATGCGAGAAGATGTCGATATCCGGCCAGCCGGCAATATCGAGTGTGGCGCGGGTGGGCAGAAAATCGAAACAGGCTTGGGCAAGGTCAGTGCGCCCTTCGCGGGCCAGCATGACATTCAGCGCTTCGCGCAGACGGTGCAAATGCAGCACGTCGGACGCGGCATAGGTTTGCTGCGCATCGGTCAAGCTATCGGCACCCCAATCCGAGCTTTGCTGCTGCTTGGAGATGTCCACGCCCAAGAGTTCTGACAGCAGGTATTTCAGCCCATGCCGGTCTGTGTATGTGCGCACCAGTTTCGAAGCGATCTTCGTGCAATAGACCGGCGCGCAGGCCACGTCGTAGCTGTGGGCCAGAAGTGCGATGTCGAAGCGCCCGTAGTGGAACAGTTTCAGCACCGAAGGATCGGCCAGCAGACGGCACAGGTTGGGGGCGGGCTTAATTGGCAAAGACACCTGCACCAAGTGCGCATTGCCATCTCCGCTGGACAATTGCACCACGCAGAGGCGGTCGCGATGTGGGTTCAGCCCCATCGCTTCGCAATCAATGGCCACGACCGAGCCTAGGTCCAGCCCGTCGGGCAGATCGTCCTTGTGAAGATGTATCGTCATTGACCCTGCGTTTCCTTTGCGTGCGCTTGCTTCACCCGGCTATGGGGAATTGCGCCCAAAATCAAGGCGCAGCTTGGGCCGGCGCTTACCCTAAGGCTGACATGGTCTGACCATGATTCCGCGCTACCCTGCCTTCTGAAAGGACCGATTATGGCTTGGTTGCTTGACCACCGCGACAGCTATTCGCCCGCCGAAACCCGGCTGGATGCAGCGGTTCATGTCGCAGGCTTGGTGCTGGCGGGGCTTGGTGTTCCGGTGCTTCTGGCCTTGGCCTTTGTGATTGCGCGTCAGGGCGGTGATATGCGGCTTTTATGGGCCAGCGGCGTTTACGGGCTGGCACTGGCGGCGATGATCGGCGCATCGGCCTTGTTCAACCTGCTGCGAGAGGCGCGTCTGGCATGGCTCTATCAGCGGTTGGACCATAGCGCCATTTTCTTGAAAATCGCCGGCAGCTATACGCCATTGACCCTGATCCCGGGTCAGGGATTGGGCCTTGCGACGGCCTTGTGGCTTGTGGCCTGCTTGGGCGTTGCGCTGAAGCTTTATTCGCCCGTGCGCTTTCGTGCGCTTGGCATTGCGCTCTATCTGGGCATGGGCTGGGCGGGCGTTGCCATCCTGCCGCAGCTTTGGGGCAGCTTGCCCAAGCTTAGCCTTGGCCTGATTCTTGCGGGCGGAACCGTCTACACGCTGGGCGTGGTGTTCTATCTTGCCACACGGCTGCGCTACCACTACGCTATCTGGCATGTCTGCGTCTTGGTGGCGAGCCTGATGATCTATGCTGCCATTCTTGGGCTACTGGTCGCGCGATGGGGCCAGTTGGCGGAAATTTGACTCAGATCAGCCACAAGAGATGATTCTCGTGTTAGGGTCGTGGTCAGGTTCTCGATGAGAGGGCGACCCATGTTCGATGATTCTAATCTGAATGACCTCTATGGCGATCCAAGTGTCGCGCATAATGCCATGATTGCGGCACTGGCCAGCAAGGCGCTCATGAAAATCTGCACCGAGACATCTAAGACCTGTGAAGCAAAGCGCGTCGCGCGCTCTGCCGCGCGCAAGGCCGAGCGGATCGTGCAACGCTGCGGGATCGCGCGCAGCTAAGGCCCTTGCCCCACTGGTGCGCAGCGCCGCAATCGGCCAAGCTGCACAAAACCGGAGGGGCCATGACACCTTCAGATCACGACTCTATTCCCGAAATTGCGCTGGCATGGGTTCAGTCGGGCGCGCGCGTGGCGCTTGCGACCGTGGTGCAGACATGGGGGTCTGCGCCGCGTCAACCGGGCGCGCAACTGGCCATTCGAGAAGACGGGCAGATGATGGGGTCCGTTTCTGGCGGCTGTGTCGAAGGCGCGGTTGTGCTAGAGGCACTGGACGCTTTGGCCGATGGTCGCCCGCGCCTGCTGAGCTACGGTGTGGCCGATGAAACCGCGTTCGAGGTTGGGCTGGCCTGTGGCGGCACAATCCGCATTTTGGTCGAGCCTGTTGGCCCTGACGCGCCCGCCTTGCCCGCCGCGCTGTTGGCCGATCTGGTCGCCGCGCGCGCGGCGCGCCGCCCGGTGGCCCTGCTGACCGATCTTGCGACCTTCGCACGCCGTTTGCTCGGCCCCGATGCGCCGGGGCTGCCAGAGCGCTTCCGCGCCGACCGCTCCGGCCCGAACGAATCCGGGCAGATGGTGACGCTCCATAACCCGCCCTTGCGGTTGGTCATTGTCGGCGCAGTGCATATTGCCCAAGCGCTTGTGCCCATGGCACGACTGGCGGGATATGACTCGGTCGTGGTGGACCCGCGCGATGCCTTCGCGTCGGACCTGCGATTTCCCGGTGTGACACTGTCGCGCGACTGGCCCGATGCCGCGCTAGAGGCGCTCGGACTTGATGCCCGCACGGCGGTGGTGACACTCACCCATGACAGCAAGCTGGATGACCCGGCCATCATTACAGCGTTGCGCTCGGACGTGTTTTACTTGGGGTGCCTTGGGTCCACCCGCACCCATGCCAAACGGTTGGATCGGTTGCGCGCGGCGGGGCTGGCGGATGAAGATTTCACCCGCATCCATGCGCCGGTGGGGCTGAACATTGGCGCGCGCACGCCATCTGAAATTGCCGTTGCGACGCTGGCGCAGATCACCTTGGCGCTGCGGGGCGCGAAATAGGTGGTCGGCGCGCACGAACAGAAAAAGGGCGCGCGGTATCCCGCACGCCCTGCGCATAATTTGGCAAGCTAAGGCTTAAAGCCCCATGCAGTTTGCGTAATAGGTCGTCGTGGCGGGCCAATCGCTGAACACGCCCACAACGCCCGCTTCTTCACGCAGCGCATGCAGGATGGTGAAGTAATCGCCATCCGTATCGGTCGCGCCCGCGACGCTTTGGAAATACCAGCCGCCGCCCGTGGTCAGCGGGCCAGAGCGTTCCAGCGTCCAGGTGATGATGTTCAGACCGGCTTCCTGCGCGGCCTTGGCATATTCGCTCGCAACCATGTTGTTTTCGGCGTCCAGCGTCAGCAGCATCTACATGGGCGGTGCGATGTATTTCACGCCCATATCGGCCAGTTCCTGCATCGTCGGCTTGAACGTGGCGGGGTCGTTGGGGTTGATCTCGCCTTCGTCCTCGTCAAACGCCTCATACCGGTCATCCAGATAGACGGCTTGCGCGCCGAATTCGGGCGTATTTTCGACCCAATACTTCACGTCATCCAGATCGAAGCTTTGCAGCCAGACGCGGCTTGGGTCGATCCCGGCAGCGACATATTCATCCACCAGCTTTTGCGCGTAATCAGCTTGGGTGAAGCCGTTGAACGGCATCTCGACCGAAGCCGATTTCAGTTCCGGCGTGAAATCCGCGCCCAAAGCGTCGAACAGGGCGATCGATTCGGCATGGGTCATCAGCGTGGCGGGCTGGGTCGAATACAGGTCGGTGCGCCAGTTGGCGGTGCCGCCCAGATATTCGGCGACCGATGTTGCGCGGCCATTGGCCGCGTCCATCTTGGGCGTTAGGCTTTGGAATTGCTCCAGCGTCAGTTCCGAGGTGCGGCACTGTGCAGTTGCGTTCGCATCGCCATTTGCGGGCGCGAAGGGCGTGACGCAGGTGCTGGCCAGATCGGTGGCCAGAATATTGGTCGTGGTGTGCAGGTCGTTTTGCGCGTGGCGGCAGACCAGCTCCAGATCGGCTGTGAAGGTCACGTCGCATTCCAGAATGCCCGCGCCCATGCGCGCGGCAGCCACGTTCGATTCGACCGTATGCTCGGGAAATTGCAGCGGTGCGCCGCGATGACCGATGGAAAATTTCGACGTTGCGGGCGTTTGCGCCATGCACGAGGCCAGCTTCTCTTTCAGGGGGCCATCTTCCATGCGGTCAATCAGGTAAAAAGGCCGGGGGCCGTAGCTGAGCGCGCCCAGCATGTCTTGCGCGACCGCGCCCGTGGCGGTGCCTGCAACAAGGCCCACGACGATCAGAATGGATTTCAGAGTCATGTCCAAATCTCCCAAGATTACTGGACGCCCCGCGCTTAGAAGGTTGCGGTAACAGGTGCGTGACGAACAGGCAGCAACCCGCCGGAAATGCCCCCTTCCGCAATCCGGGCTTGCTTTCAGATGTGATCGGCGTAGCTTGTCTGGTGTCCAGGAGGGCGTAACCATGCCAAAGCTTGTCAAAGTCTATCTTCAGCAGATTGCTATCGGGTTCGGCCTGTCAGCCGTGTTCACCGCAATCTTGCTTTATATGAATGTGGGCAATCTTGGGCATCTGGTGTTCAACTCCAGCGATGGGTTGCTGGGTCTGTTCCTGATCTTCTTCTTCAATGGTCTTGTCTTTGCCGGCGTGCAATTTGCCATCCGTATCATGCGTATGGGCTATGAAGACGATGACGATGATGATGATCGCGGCACGCCCATTCGCGTGTTCGATGCGGAACCTATCCGCATTTCGACCCGTGACGGGGTTCGGCGCTAAGGGGCAGGGCGGCAGGCCCGCAGCGACCGTGGCGGCGTGAGTTTCCGAGAGCCTGATTTACAGGTGGGCGCCAGATAACACGACCAGGACCGTGCCAGAGCCAGCTCCCTCGGATGTGCGTATAGGCCACTGGAAAAGGGCCACGCACGAGAAGAGCAGAACCTGCCTGCCCATCACCTAGTATGCGCGCACGGTGCAATCAAGCACCATCGCACACTTGACGCATGTTCACTTTGTGTTCATGATTTCGGCATGACGGACCAAACCGATACTGACGGCATTGCGCCCGGTTTTCTGCTGGGCCGGGGTGTTGCGCGCGCCCTGAGCGATCTGGGCTTCGCGCCGGTCTGCGAATTCGTGATCGCGCGGGGCTTGCGGGTGGATGTTCTGGCGCTTGGCCCGAAGGGAGAAGTCTGGATCGTGGAATGCAAATCCTGCCTTGCCGATTTTCGCAGCGACAAGAAATGGCAGAGCTACCTGCCATGGTGTGACCAGTTCTTCTGGGCTGTGGATGCCGACTTCCCGCGCAACGTTTTGCCCGAAGGCCATGGGCTGATACTGGCTGACCGGTATGGCGCTGAACTGGTGCAGATGGGGGCAGGGGCGCGCTTGGCCCCGGCCCGGCGCAAGGCCATCACGCTTGCGGTAGCGCGCACGGGGCTGCGGCGGCTACACCAAGCCAATGACCCGGCAGCGCGCATGTAACCACCCCGCCCGTCACGGGGCGGGCAGGGGGCGTGCAGGGTGGTTTGGCTTATTGAATGTCGTCTGATAGGTCTGCGAATGCCGCAGTGAAGCCTATCAATGACATATCTAACGACACGATTTGGTCTGGTGCTGCGATGGGCACCAGCGACCATGTTGCGCGTGCGCCGCCGCGGAACGCATCAACCTCAGCGGCGGTGAAGCCGACGCGGGAAATGCAGCCAATCGCGGTGCAGAAGGTGAACGGGTAACGCTTTGCCGCCCCGTCATCGACTTGCATGACAAGCTGCGCGGTCAGCAGCGTTTCCAGCGGGGTCAGGATGGTTGCGCCAGCGGCCGCGTCTTGGCCCGGCGGCAGCGGGAACATGGTGATCTCGGCGGTTGCATTGCCATCAGCATCGCGCAGAAGCTGGTACATCTGGCAGGGGTCTTCGCCTTCCTCGGCGCGCACGCAGACCAATTCCCAATCGCCATGGGTTGCACCCACATAGCTTGCGCCATCTGCGTCGGGATTGCTGATCACTTCGCCGGTGGACAGCTCCAGCAGCGACGGAGCCGGTGCCGGTGCAGGTGTTTCTGCCGCGGGTGCGGTTGCGTCCTGCGCGTAGGCGGCTGTGCCCAACAAGAGTGCCGTGCTGAGTGCGGCAGAGCGAAGTGCAAGAATGCGGATATTGGTCATGGGATCCCTCGTCGTCCAATGCTTTGGGGGGGCAATATCACGCGGCAGATGCAGTGTCAGGCAAAAAAACTGCGAGGACCAAGGCGCAACGCGGATAGGTGCCGACTGATCAAAGCAGATGCCAACGCAGCTGCATGAAATGGAAATAAGGGCCCGAGGGCCCTTATTTGTTTTATTTTTTCGTTCTCTCCCTGTCGGACCGGCCGACGATTGAAACGGAGCCTATGGCGAAAAAAATGACCCGTCAACACCTATCAGGTCACTGATTTTTCACTTTGTGGAACGCTGTTGACTGTTTTTTACCCGGTTCGGAGGGGAACCAGCGAAAAGGACCGCGCCTGGTAGGGCGCGGCCAGTCCGACAGGGAGGAAAACACGCGCTGCGGGGTCACATGTCCCGCACCGCATGGGATGATCTTTACACCAATTGGTAAAGAAGCCCTTTCCAAATCGTAGCGCGCTGGCATAGTTTTGCCCCCGACGCACATTGATTGGTAAAGGTGGCCCAGTATGACCGAGAACGCAGAGGCAATTTTCGTCGGCGGCGGTGGGCCGGACCAAACGATCCCGCAGGAACTAGCCTATAAATACGGCAACCGGCATGGCTTGATCGCGGGCGCGACCGGCACGGGCAAGACCATCACCATGCAAATCTTGGCCGAGGAATTCTCAAACGCGGGCGTTCCGGTGTTCCTGACCGACATCAAGGGCGATGTCAGTGGTATGGCGATGGCGGGAGAGGCGAAAGATTTCCTATTCAAACGGGCCGACAAGATTGGGCTAAAGGGCTACGGATTCCGCGAAAGCCCAATTATTTTCTGGGATTTCTTTGGCGAACATGGCCACCCCGTCCGCGCCACCATTGCCGAGGTTGGCCCGCTTCTGCTGTCGCGCATGCTGGACCTGACAGAGGCGCAGGAAGGCGTCATCAACGTGGCCTTCCGCATTTCCGATGACGAAGGCTTGCCAATTCTGAACTTGGACGATCTGCGCGCGATGCTGAATTTCCTGGGCGAAAACCAGCGAGAAATTTCGCTGCAATACGGCAATGTCACCACCGCCAGCATTGGCGCGATCCAGCGCAAGTTGTTGGTGCTGGAAAACCAAGGGGCCGCGAATTTCTTTTCGGAACCGGCTTTGGACCTGACCGATTTCATGCGCAAGGCCCCCGATGGACGGGGATATGTCTCTATCCTTCACGCTGAAAGGTTGATGCGCAGTCCCCAGCTTTATGCAACCTTCCTGCTGTGGCTGCTCTCGGAACTTTTCGAAGAACTGCCAGAGGTCGGCAATCCCGACAAGCCGGTGCTGGTGTTTTTCTTCGACGAAGCGCATTTGCTGTTCAACGGGGCGCCCCGCGCCTTGATCGAAAAGGTCGAACGCGTGGCGCGGCTGATCCGGTCCAAGGGGGTGGGGGTGTATTTCGTCACCCAAAACCCCGATGACGTTCCAGACACTGTGCTTGGCCAGCTTGGCAACCGCATTCAGCACGCTTTACGCGCCTTCACCGCACGCGACCAGCAGGCGTTGAAGAAAGCGTCGGAAACCTACCGCCCGAACCCGCGTTTCGACATTGCCGACGCGATCCGCGATGTCGGCGTGGGCGAGGCGGTGACGTCGTTCCTTGTTGAAAAGGGCGCTCCGGGCATAGCCGAGCGCACGCTGATCCGCCCGCCCGCCAGCCGCATGGGGCCAGCCGATGCGCAAGCCATCCGCGAAGCGATGGCGCGCTCGCCCATTGCGGGAAAATATGAACGGGTCATGGACAGCGATAGCGCGCATGAACGCTTGGCCAAACGCGCCGAGGCTGCTGCGCGCGAAGCCGAGGCGACCCTTGCGCGCACTCAGGCAAAGGAAGACCGCGAATTCAATGCCGCGCGGCGATACAATCCTTCCATGCCGCGCACGCGCAGCAGCAAGGCCAGCTCTCGTAGCAGCAGCCGAGAAACCGCGGTAGAAGCCTTCGCAAAATCCATGGCGCGCCAGCTTGGCACAAGAGCGGGCAAATCCATCATGCGCGGTGTTTTGGGAGGGCTTTTGCGGGGTCGCTGAGTGCTGCGCCCCCTTTCGCTTGGCGCTATCCTGCGCTAAAGGCAGCGGCTTACGAGAACGGAGCGCGCCATCATGAAATTCCTCGATCTAGCACGGGTCACCATCCGCTCTGGCGGCGGCGGCTCTGGCTGCGTGTCGTTCCGGCGCGAGAAATTCATTGAATATGGCGGCCCCGATGGCGGCGATGGCGGGCGCGGCGGCGATGTCTGGGTGGAATGCGTTGATGGGCTGAACACGCTGATCGACTTTCGCTATCAGCAGCATTTCTTCGCCAAATCGGGTCAGCCCGGCATGGGTAAGGGCCGCACCGGGCGCGATGGCGACAGCGTGGTGCTGCGCGTGCCCGAAGGCACGGAAATTCTGGACGAGGATCAGGAAACCGTCATCGCGGACCTGACCGAAGTGGGCCAGCGCGTGCTTTTGGCCAAGGGCGGCAATGGCGGTTGGGGGAATTTGCAGTTCAAATCCTCGACCAATCAATCGCCGCGCCGCGCCAATTCCGGCCAGCCGGGGGTGGAGCGTGAAATTTGGCTGCGCCTGAAGCTGATTGCCGATGCGGGGCTTGCGGGTCTGCCGAATGCCGGGAAATCGACATTTCTGGCGGCCACGTCTAACGCGCGGCCCAAGATTGCGGATTATCCGTTTACCACGTTGCACCCAAACCTTGGGGTTGTGGGGGTGGATGCGCGCGAATTCGTCATGGCCGATATTCCGGGTCTGATCGAAGGCGCGTCCGAGGGGCGCGGGCTTGGTGACCAGTTTCTGGG
>CAYNWX010000153.1:0-5322 GCA_964401005.1 uncultured Natronohydrobacter sp. | reverse complement strand
CATAATCCGCAACCTTCAGCCCAATTAACATGCTGAAATATAACACGTTACTGGCAACCCAAGGTATGAAAACTTCAAGTTACTTGGGAAATGCGGGTTCAAAGGGCCAAAATGGCAGGCCACCGACTACCGAGACCTTCTTTGTCTTCTATTTCAACTTATCTGGCTTGCGCGCCAAAATCCTGTCGCGATCGAAGAACATATAGAGGCACCCGAAACATCCTCTATTTTCAGCGCCTATCCTAAAATCCAGAAAGACAATAGCGCGATAGAACTTATCTGCGACACAATGCGTGCCGCATCGATGAATTACGACGACCCGCATCAGGTGGAAGAGGTTTTGGATAAACGATTGGAGGCTCAAAGACACCATGCCATGCATTCCAGTCATGCCGTTCAAGTGGTTGCCGATGCTTTGCCGGCGCTTGGGATCGTTGCGGCGGTTTTGGGAATTATCAAAACAATGGGCGCGATTGACGAGCCGCCCGAAGTACTCGGCAAGATGATCGGTGGCGCATTGACAGGCACTTTTCTAGGGGTTTTTCTAGCGTATGGGTTTATTGGACCTATCGCCAGTCGCATGAGCGCCATCGTCTTAGAAGATGACCATTTCTTTCAATTGATCAGAGAAGTCCTTATAGCAAACCTTCACGCGCACCCGGCGAATATTTGCATTGAAGTTGGTCGTCAGAACACACCTCACCAATTCCGCCCAGAGTTTTCCGACTTGGAAAATGCGATGCGTGAACTCAAGAAAACGGCTGCCTAGGACATGCGGGGCTGTCTCGGGTTTACTATATTGATCTCAAGTCTGATCATTGCGGCCAACTCCGCCGCTCAAGATAGAGGCCTGCTCTTGAGGGCAGGCGAACACGATGCATTCACGCGGGTGGTTCTGACGCTGCCAGAGCAGGTCCCTTGGCGCTTGGACAACCAAGGCAGCTACATCGATCTGATCATCGAAGATTCTTCGATTTTGATCGACCTGTCTCAGACCTTTACGCGAATTCCTAGGACTAGGCTCCGCGCCGTCGAAGCCATTGAAACTGGGGTCCGACTTATGCTCGCCTGCCGCTGCCCCGTCCGCACAATAGAAGGTTTGCCGGGTCAAGTCATCCTCGACATATTGTCGGAAAGCGCCATGTTTGAGGACGATGCGTCCGATGTTGGCCAGACCCCGAAACCCCGCCCCAAGACAATCCCGCAAGTCGTGGAATCGATCAGTCCACTTGCCAGCATTGCAGGACGCGCGGGCATTGCGCTTGCCAAAACGATGAAAGGCGATGGGAACGCAGCCACATCGAGCGGTTTGGCGCTGTCCTTTTCTGTGTCGGCCAACAATGCCGGAAGCAACTCGCCCCCAAAACACGATACCCCTGTGTCACAGGGTGCACAGCCTCTTGAGCAGACGCTTGCCCGCAACCTCTCGGAAGCGGCAGCCGCGAATTTACTTCTACCAGCGCAAGATTTTGCACCACGCAACAAAATTGTAGCCGAAATCTCAGATGTGGCAGCACGCCATATCCAAATGTATGGCCATAACGACCAGCGCCTTATCAAACCGGATGACCAAAGCTGCACAAACGCGGTCAGTGCGCAAATTCCGGGTTGGAATGACCTTTCCGGCAAAACCGCACTAAACTTGCGGTGGGAGAACCTGTTCGATCCGTTGGACAATATCAACGCGAAAGAAGCGACCGCTATCGCGACCAATTACCTGCTTGGGAGCTTCGGCGCAGAAGCCCGGGCAATTTTAACACTGTTGCCTCGCACAAAGGCCATCGAAACCATGTTGGACCTTTCCCATGTGATGGATCTTGAGCCAGAGAAATCTGCCGGCCTTCTTGGCGATTATGCGGAATGCTCCGATATTGATACTCTCTGGGCCCAGTTCAGCAACCCATCGATCATTGAATCGTTTCCAGGCGCCGATAAGCGCATTGTCCGAGCTTTCCAGCAGCTTTCTGCAAGTCTTCGTGCACATCTTGGACCAAAACTCATCCAAAATCTAATTCGGCTCGATGAAACCGAAACGGCAGGCTTGGTCCAAATTACACTTGATCGCACAGTTGCAGCGAGCAACAAGAGCCAATCGTCTTTCAACTTGCTCTCGACGCCACCAGATCGGCTGAACGGTCTCGAAATGGAAGACGCATTGGCGTTGCCCGACGGAGAATTGGCTTTCATCCTGGAAGAGGCCAGCGCGCGCGGTTTCGAACTGCCAGATTCGGTTCTTTCCGTGGCCCAGTCGCGGCTGTTTGAATATCGACGAAGCCCATTCGGCGCTTCCTTTGCAGTGTCAACTGCGCGTGCGCTTGGCCGGGCGGGCAGATTCGACGAAGCGTTCTCTTTGGTCAATTCCTCGCATTTTGACTTGCCCCAAGGCGCAAAAATAGACGTCGTAAATGACCTGTTCGAGATGCTCTTCGATACGTCAAATGACACAGGTTTCGTAATCACCATGTTTGATGAAATGCAGCATGCAAAATCCCTTTTGCCCGCGTCGCTTCGTTTGAAGCTCGCAGAAAGGCTAACCGCCATGGGGTTTGCGGCGCAGGCAGAGGATCTGCGCCTTGCGGAAACGTCGGACCTTGCGTCGGAAAATATTGCTGAGCCGACATTTAGGCTGCCGATAAATCCGGCAGGATCAGACGCGCCTGCTGCCCGTTCCGACGCCGGGACGAAACCGAATGTTGCACTTTCGGACAGGTCACCCGGGCTAGATGGTCAGCCAATCGAAGGGCAAGCGACAGCCTTAAACGAAATCCGTTCGTTTTCTTCTGAGAATTTGCCCGAGAATACGGCGCAAGAGGCGCGCGAAACGCAAAGGGATGATGCTGAACTACGCCGATCTGCTGGCTCTGAAATGTCGCCTTCTTTGGCGGACGAAGCAGGAAATGGGCTTCTTGCACAAGGGCGTGCCAGTTTGGCGCAGGCAGAAATCTTGCGCGCTCAGCTTGAAGCCCTGCTTACACCCCCGGAGCCACCATGATGTCTTGGACCTTTCGAAACCGATAAATCACATCGAAGCGACGCCTAAACAAATTGCTCACGAATTAACCGCTCTTCCAGCCCGTGGCCGGGATCAAAAAGAAGCTTGTGAACGATGTCATTGCGCGACGCTATATCCACTGCAACCACATTACGCACCGACCGGCTATCGGCATCGGCCATGACCGGGCGTTTTTCTGGCTCTACAACCTCGAACCGCACCGTGCTGGATTTTGGCAATAGCGCCCCGCGCCAGCGCCTTGGCCGAAAAGCCGCAACCGGCGTCAGGGCCATCACGTCCGACCCCACCGGCAGGATCGGTCCATGGGCAGAATAATTATAGGCGGTCGATCCCGCCGGTGTGCTAACCATGGCCCCGTCGCAAACAAGTTCCGCCAAACGCTCGCGCCCATCGACCAATATGCGCAACTTCGCGGCTTGCGCCCCTTGCCGCAACAGCGACACTTCATTAATCGCCAAAGCTTGCGAAAACGATCCGTCCACGCGCTCGGCGCGCATTTGCAATGGGTTCAGCAAGGCCATCTCGGCCGTGGCAAGACGCTCGTCCAGACCTTCGAGAAGATAGGCGTTCATCAAGAACCCCACCGTTCCGCGGTTCATGCCGTAAACCGGCACATCAATATGTTGCGTGCCGTGGAGGGTTTGCAGCATGAAGCCGTCCCCGCCCAGTGCAACGATCACATCGGCCTGCTCCACGGGCACATTTCCATACCGCTTGGAAAGGTCCACCAATGCGGCCTGTGGTTCGGCCACCGGACTGGCGACAAAGGCAATTTTCCGGTTCATCAGGGCGCTCCTGCTTTGCGCGGTCACGAACTTGTGGCCTGTTACCGGGCCGCTTGGCAAGCATTTGCTTGGGCCGCGGGTTGCGCCGAAAGCCGTCGACAGCGTCGGGCTTGCGGCGAAATGTGGCGCAAACAAGCCTTCCACAGCAGAGCCACATGCTCTAAGGGAACGGCATCCAACCCTTTGCCGGAGGCCGCAATGGACATCACCACCCGCGATACAGGTTTTTTCACCGAAACGCTTGAGACCCGCGACGAGGCCCTCTTCGCGGCCATGCAGCAGGAACTGGGGCGTCAGCGCGACGAGATCGAACTGATCGCGTCTGAAAACATCGTCTCTGCGGCGGTCATGCAGGCGCAAGGGTCCGTGTTAACCAACAAATACGCCGAAGGCTATCCGGGCCGACGCTATTATGGCGGCTGCCAATATGTCGATATTGCCGAGAACCTTGCGATCGAACGCGCCTGTAAGCTGTTCGATTGCAGCTTTGCGAATGTGCAGCCGAATTCAGGCAGCCAAGCCAACCAAGGCGTGTTCACCGCACTTCTGCAACCGGGCGACACCATTCTGGGCATGAGCCTCGATGCAGGCGGCCATCTGACCCACGGCGCAAAGCCTAACCAATCGGGCAAATGGTTCAACGCCGTGCAATATGGCGTGCGCGAGGGCGATTATGCAATCGACTACGACCAGATTCAGGCGCTGGCCACCGAGCACAAACCAAAGATGCTGATCGCCGGCGGCTCTGCCATTCCGCGCGTGATCGACTTTGGCCGGATGCGCGAGATCGCTGACAGCGTGGGCGCCTATCTGCTGGTGGACATGGCGCATTTTGCCGGGCTGGTCGCGGCGGGCCTTTATCCTTCGCCCTTCCCGCACGCCCATGTTGCCACCACGACCACGCATAAAACCCTGCGCGGTCCGCGCGGCGGCATGATCCTGACCAATGACGAGGCGCTGGCGAAGAAATTCAACTCGGCCATCTTCCCCGGCATTCAGGGCGGCCCGCTGATGCATGTGATTGCCGCCAAGGCCGTGGCCTTTGGCGAGGCGCTGCGCCCCGGCTTCCGTGACTACCAAAAGCAGGTCATCGCAAATGCGCAAGCCATGGCCGACCAGTTGGAAAAAGGCGGGCTGGCCACCGTCACAGGCGGTACCGACACGCATCTGCTGCTGGTGGACCTGCGCCCCAAAGGCGTGAAGGGCAACGCGACCGAGAAGGCCTTGGGGCGTGCGCATATCACCTGCAATAAGAACGGCATTCCGTTCGACACTGAAAGCCCGATGGTCACAAGCGGCATCCGTCTTGGCACGCCCGCGGGTACCACCCGCGGCTTTGGCGAGGCTGAGTTCCGCCAGATCGCGGATTGGATTGTCGCAGTGGTGGACGGTCTTGCCGCCAATGGCGAGGATGGCAATGCCGAGGTTGAGGCCCGCGTGAAGGCCGAAGTGGCCGCCCTCTGCGCCCGCTTCCCGATCTACCCGCAGCTTTGATGCGGCTTGCGCAGGTCAGTTACGGCACGG
>CAYNWX010000152.1:0-25714 GCA_964401005.1 uncultured Natronohydrobacter sp. | reverse complement strand
CGCGATCATGCGCAAGCTCATCGAAACCGCAAACGCCTTGGTCAAAGCAGACCGCGTCTGGGTGCCAAAAACCTCTTGATCAAGACGGATACTCAAGGATTGTGCGATGCTGACCCACTGAGCCCCATCCCAGATGCGAAGATCGCTGCTAAGCGCGGCAATCCAGCCGGGTTTTGGCACGAAATATTGCCAGCCCCCATTCGTGTGCGCGGCCAAACGCCCGGCCTTGCCTGCCCAAACCCCGCTTGGTGTTTGGCCCAGCGCCCAGATCGCACCTTCAACGGGTTGGCTAGGAGGTGTGCTTGCGTCGAAGGCTTCGACCGTCAGTTGAACCAACACGTCCAGACGTTCGATTGCTTCGTTATGCGTGACGTGTTTTTGGGCTTGGGCCGGCAGGATGTAGGGCAAGGCTAGACGCGCAGAGCTGTCTGACATTTGCGATCTCCGATACGGAAAGGAAAGTTGACCAGACTCTAACGATCGTGATTCAGGATTCGCCTAAGTCACCGAACGCTGCCCTATCGACCCATCCCTGCCGCCTACCAAAGCTCAACCCAAACCCTTGGTCACCAGGTCAAGCTTCTGAATGGATATGGCAAAATCAGCCATATCATCATGCAGATTACGGCGTGCCGCATTATGCTCTTGGGGAAATCTCGGCGCTTAGCCTACCGCACCATTAAATCCGCATAGAGGGCACCTGCGGCATTGATGCTATTCAGGATATCTATCATATCGCGCGGGGTGACGCCCAAAGCGTTTAGGCCCGCCACGACCTCAGACAAAGTTGTGCCTCCCGCAACCTCGGCGAGGGCGAGTGCAGGAGCGTCTTCCAATTCTGCAGCAGTGCGCGGCACGACAATCGTTTCGCCCTCCGCAAAGGGGTTAGTCTGAACAACAAGTGGTGTTTCTTCGACTCGCAATGTCAGCCCACCTTGGGCTAAGGCGACCCGGCCTATGCGAACATCTTCGCCCATAACGATCGTGCCTGATCTTTGGTCGACCACAACGCGTGCCCTTCCGGATGGGCGAATACGCAAGTTCTCGATGCGCGCGAGCGCATGGGCGGTCGAGGACGCGCTTGTCTGCAAAATCTTGAAGACAACGGTGCCGGGGTCAATCATTTGCGCAGCGTTGCGGGCAAACTCCGTGTTTATCGCCTGCTCGATTTGTAGGGCCGTCGAAAAATCCGGGACCTTCAAGGCGATCTTGACTTCTCGCAGGCTCTCTAGCTCAAAATCGATCTCGCGTTCAATGCGCGCCCCTCCAGGTATGATCCCAGCGGTTGGCACCCCGCGTATTTCAAGTGCAGCGTCTCCTTGTGCAACGGCACCGCCTGCGAGGATGCTGCCCTGTGCGACAGCGTAAATCGTTCCATCTGCGCCATTCAGAGGGGTCATGATCAATGTTCCCCCCAAAAGGCTGCTTGCATCTCCAATGGCCGAAACAGTTACATCGATCTTGCTGCCTGTTCGCGCAAAAGGTGGCAGGCTCGCAGTGACGATGACGGCGGCGACATTCTTGGGGCGAAACTGCTCGCCAGTGACATTCACTCCAAGCCGCTCCAGAATATTCGACATTGTATCCTCGGTAAACGGAGCATTGCGCAGCCCGTCTCCGGTGCCATTCAGGCCTACCACAAGCCCATAGCCCAACAGGTCATTCGAGCGGACGCCGTCGAATTCGACCAAGTCCTTAAGCCGAATGTTTGCCGCTAAGGGCTGAGGAATGAGAAGCGCCAAGGTTATAAAGAGAAAAACGAAAAGGTGTTTCATCGTAGATACTCGGTCAGTGACAGACGTGAAAGGCGCGCAGTTACCAAATAGAGAGCGTCCAGCCGTTGGCTGGCAGCCTCCAGGGCAGTTGCAATTTCGTAGGGGTCGACTGCCAACAGATCATTGCGAGTAATCTGAAGCGTCGCTGCTTTTGTGTTTGCTGCAACTTTCGCCTCGTCCACCCTTGCTTGTGTGGCTCCAATCCGGGCCTGAAGTGCGACGCGTGAGGTTTCGGCACCCATCAGCGCGGTTGCACTTGAACCCAGAAGCGAGCGTATTTGGGGTGCTGAAAGGGTTGACGCAAATTTCTCTCCAAGAGCTGCAAGTGCCAGTCCCGCCAAGCTTTCACGAAGTGCTTGCTCCGTGCCCGGCACTTCGGGGTGGACCGAGATGCCATTACCAAGCTTTATCCTGCCATTGGCCGTTTCACTGCCTTGATAGGCGATCGTATCGAAGCCGCCGCCGATGGAGAACCAAGCCTCGACCTGAGCCTGCATATCGCTCACCGAAGCCGCAGATGAGAGTGACGCGGCCAGCGCATCTAGGATGGTCCCCGCTTCTGCGAACGGGCGGTCCTGCCCGGCTACGCCAGAAAAGACGAAGCGTCCCGCGACCTTTGTGTTCAACAATCCGATGGCGTCCGCGAACCCGTCTGAAGCGCGCGCGCTGGCCTCTGACATTACCCGATTGTCGGACCCTTGTGTGCTTAACTGAAAGTCCAGTGCCAGGTCCTGCGTAATTTTCCCAAGGCGTTCGAGCATGTCTTGCTGGGCAGACAGAATTGTGGACACTAGGTTTGCATTCGCGGCGTGGCTTTTTGCGAGGATAAGGCCGTTTTCAACATCCGTAAGTTGGGCCAAAGAACCATTTAAGGCGCGGGCTTTATCGGTGTGTTGCCCTGACGACAGCTCTACCGTGTGTTGCGCGACAGTATTTTTCAGAGTGTTGCCAGAGCGCTGAAGCATCAGCGTTCTGGCGGCATCGGACGTGGCGACTTGGACCATTTTAAATCTCCAGCACTTGGCGCAGCATTGCGTCGATCGTCATCAAGACCTTCGCGTTCGCCGCATAGGCCCGTTCCAGTTTCAGAAGGTCCTGCATCTGTGAATCTGTGTCGACGCCACGCGCCGCAAGGGAATCTTGCTTGGAGGCGAAGCTTGCTTGGGCAAAGGCAAGCGTGGTTTCGGTGCCGAGGCGCGCGGTTGACAGGCGCGAGATTTGCTCGGCCGTATTCTCCGACAGGGAACGTTCTGGCAAACCTGATGCAGCAGCACGGGGCATGGAGAGCGCATCGATCATGCGGTTCAAATTGGCGGGTTCCAAGCTTGGGCCCGGCGCCGGAGCATTCAACCCGCTTCGTAAACGCCAGAGTGTACTGGGTTGGGATGGGTCGACCCGCTGGGTACGGCGAATTTGCTGTGCCAAACCTGTTGCGTCACTTGGAATTGCAAGACCATCGTGCGCGCCAAACAAACCAGTTTCGCCGAATGAGAGTGTGTCGTCGGCCTCCGGGCCGGAAAAACCTGTCAGCAGCATCATGGCGAGTTGGTCAAGATCGGCTTGCGCCTGCGGCCCTAAAGTGTCGCGCAAGTCTAGATTTGCACCAAGCTTGCCGCTCGCCAGTGTCTGGTCGCCAACGGCAAGGGCGCGCCCGTTTAGTGAAATTACCGAAATATTGCCAGAGAGTCGTGTATCTGCAGCACCAAGCCCGGGTGTTGCGGAAAAGCTGAATTCGGCTGCTTCAAAATCGACAAGGATTTCGCCACGACCCGAAACAAGCAAGATACTGTTATCTTCACGTGGAATCTCGCGGATTGGCAAGAACGCGGCGATGTCCGAGATGGTACGTGCCCGTTCGTCCATCAGTGCAAAGGGATCCCCGCCAAGAAGTGTCTGGCGTTGAATATCCTTGTTGAGCGAAGCGACATTTTCCAGCTTCTCATTCAAGGTGCTTATGTCCTTGGCGATTGCGCTGTCTGCCTGTTGACGCAGGTTCTGGAACTCTGTTCCGATCGTATTGAATTTGTTTGCGATGCGGTCTGCATCTTGCGCAACTGCCTGAAGCGCTGCCGTGGAATCGGGCGTCGTCGCGGCTTGGTGCAAGCTCGCCTGGAACCCGCTGAGCAACGTGTTCAGAGCGCCCGGATCGCCGGGGATGCCATAGGCGCTTTCAATGGCGGAAAGGCCTGACAGGGTAACCTGCACGCCTTGGCGCAAGGTGTCCGCCTCTCGCACCGCGCCAAGCAGAACCGGGTCAACATCACGAATAACGCCAGAGTGTTGCGGAGCGCGTGACGCGCTGAGAGAGATGCTTCCGGTTGCAAGTGTTTTTCGCAGTCCATACCCAGCCATATCGGCATTCGCTAGGTTTTCGGCTACGACCCTTGTGCCTTGTGCCGTGAAGCGCAGGCCACCTGCTGCGATACTGCTTGCTGCTCCAAGGCTCATGTTACAGTCGCTCCGATGGGTTGTGAAAGGGTCAACGCTTGATATTGTTGGTTTCCTGGAACATCTCGTCGACGGTTTGGATAACCTTGGCATTCGACGAATAAGCCCGCTGGGTCTGGATCAAATTTGTGAGTTCTTCAGCGACATCGGTGGCGGATTCCTGAAGCGCGAAGCCCACAAATTCACCAACTGGTCCATCGCCGGCATCCCACAGAAAAAAAGAGCCGCTATCGCGCGAGACCTGAAATGCCTGGTCGTTTAGCGCAGTCAAGCCATTTGGGTTTGGGACATCTACCAGTGGGATGCGGAACAGTGTTCGTCGGAACCCCTGATCATAGACCGCATCGAGGTTGCCATTGGCATCGATCATCAACCCGATCAGGTTGCCAGCGCCAAAGCCATCTTGAGATACCCCTGCGGGCGAGAAACTTGCACCCCGCTGTGATAGCCCACCGGTTTCGCCAAGCCGGCCAATATAAAAGTCTATCTGCTGTGATCCGATTGCCAAATTGATATTACCCGTGGCCGCATCATAGCCGGGCGCAACACCAACCGGTGAAACCGAAGCTAATGTCCCGCCGTTGTTAGGCGAATCGTTGAAGACAAGATCATAGTCTCCGACTGGCGCACCGCTGCCTTGGTCGACGATGCTCATGCGCCAAGAATTGGCGACGCCAGTCGGCTGAAAAGAAATATCAAGCGTGTTGGGTAGGCCCAATGTGTCGAAAAAAGCGATGGATAGGAAAGACGGGTCACCGGCCGCCGTGGGCAAGGTTTCACTAGCGGGTAAATTGACCGCCATATCGATCCTGCTGGTCGGAAAAGAGGCTTGCTGGTTCACGCCCACCTGAATGGGCCGCAGACCAGAGGCATTGTCGCGCACATTCGGCGGCACCGTGCCATCTTCGGAGGCGGGCCAACCCATCAGAACCAGCCCTGCAGGATTCCTGAGATATCCGTTTGCATCTTGCCGAAATGACCCGGTTGTCGTCAGCAGCAAAGGAGCGGTGCCGTCTTGAAGTTGCGCACCAAGTTCCGACGTCACGGGCAGAAAGCCACGCCCGTTTATGGCGATATCGGTTGCGTTCTGCGTGCCGATCAGGGCGCCGCCCTGATCCACCAATCGGAGGGTCGATGTCCTAACACCACCGGCACTGTATGCGCCTTGCCCCGCCAGCCCACTGCCAATGACCATGGAGTGAAACGAGGTATGTGCTCGGCGGAAGCCATAGGTCGCGGAATTTGCGATATTGTCAGATATAGTGGATAGCCGGGTTGCATTCGCCCGCAGACCAGAAATGCCTGCATTCAAGGATGACGTGATACTCATGACCGCTCCGTGGCATTGATGATTCCGGCCTCGACTATCGCGCTGTGGTCTTAATTTCCTACTAACGCCGCACCATGCGCAGCAGCACCATTTCGATACGGTTGTTTTCGGGTGCCATGGCATTGATTTTGTTTGAAAGGCTACGATCTGCATGGCCCGTAACCCGACGCATCCGCTCAGGCGATAATCCGCTGCCTTCGACCATTTCACGCATAGATTGTGCGCGGTCCACCGTCAGTGGCCAGACCGGATTATTGCGCAGGACAGCGGGGAAAGACTGCGAGTGCACCCCGAGTGCCACCGGGTTTTCGACAATTTGGATCGCGCTTGTCAGAAGCTTGGTAAGCTGCACCAAGACCGGGCCAGGCCTATCGCTGCCGGGTTCGAACAATGGCGCACCGGGCAGGTCGATCAGTTCGAAGACCAAGCCTTCGTCGGTCAGCTTGATATTTACATGCTGCAAAATCTGCTCTGCCAAGGCACTTTCCCCGGCAAGGGCCGCGAATTCCTCGGCCACATCCTGCAGTCTGTCGGTTTCAGCCTGAAAGGCTTCAGCGGTCGCAACCTGATCGGTAACAGAGGTGACTGTCGAGATAGACTGACCGCCAAAGGCACCATCGCCACCAGAGGACACGCTGTCTATCGCGAAGGTCGGCGTGAAGTAATCGGCGATCCCCTTGCGCTCGTCCTCTGACACTGAACCCAGCAGCCAGAGCATGAGAAAAAACGCCATCATGGCGGTTACAAAATCGGCATAGGCCACTTTCCAGGCCCCACCGTGATGCCCACCACCTGCGACAACTTTCTTGCGCTTGATGATGATCGGCCTGACATTGTCAGAACGGTTCATGTTCACCCACCTTTTTACCCATCATGAAGGCTATCATCCGGGTCTGAACAGAAGGTTAAACCGGCAGCCATGGTCACGTTTTTGCCATGGTGGGCCTTGGCTTTGGGGCAGGGGCTTACTTTTTCGGGCGAAATCGCTAAACTGTCGGAAAAAGAAAAACCGAGGCAGACATGAGCAGACCCTTTCTAGCCATCGCGCTTGCGGTGTTGTTGTCCGCATGCGGTGGCAAAGAATTTTCGGCGCCCCGCAACCTTGACGATGCCTGCGCCATGGCATCCGAGCGCCCGCGCTACTTCGCGGCCATGCGCGCAACAGAGCGCAAATGGGGCGTGCCGGTGCCGGTTCAGGCCGCGATTATCCATGCTGAAAGCCGCTTTATCGGCGATGCGCGCACGCCTGTGCGCTATGCGCTTGGGGTTATCCCGATGGGGCGGCAAAGCTCCGCAACGGGTTATAGCCAAGCGCTGGATGGCACATGGGACGAATACCGCCGAGAAACCAGCAACCGCCGCGCTGACCGCACGGATATTCGCGACGCGACCGATTTCGTCGGCTGGTATTCGAACAAATCGCGCGAACGAAACGGCATTGCGCTGAATGATGCCCGCAATCTGTATCTTGCCTATCATGACGGGCATACGGGCTTTGCGCGCGGAACCTACAATTCCAAGCCATGGTTGCTGGATGTCGCCAACCGCGTGGCGACCCGTGCGGTCATGTATGACCAACAATTGCGCAATTGCCGCCGTTGGTAATTAGCCGAGCGCAAGGTGTAAAGCTACTGCGGCAAGGATGAGTGCGAACACCCTGTTGGCCAGTCGCGCATAGCTAGGTTTGGCCAACAGCGCGTAACCTGCCAACGTCCAAAGCGCAAAGGCCAGCGCGTTGTTGAGGGTAAAAACCGCCGCGACCTCGGCAATCTTGAAGGCGTTTGCGTTGGGGTAATGGGCAAAGAGTGCGGCCATGATAGCCCAAGCTTTGGGGTTTAGCGCCAAAAGGGCCACGCCGTCCAGCATGCTTGCTCGTGCGGGCGGGGCGGACGGATTGGCCGCGCCTGCCCGCCACAGTTTCAGCGCCAGCCAAAGCATGTAAGCGCTGCCTGCAAGGCCAAGGGTACGCATCATCTCTGGCCCGGCCAGAACCATCAGTCCCGCGCCGGTGGCCAGTGCCGCCAGCAGCGTCGCCACGTGATAGCCCCAGAATGCGGGCAATACCGCACGCCAGCCCGCCCCTGCGCCGAGGGCGGCAAAGAACAGGTTGCCGGGGCCGGGGCTATAGGCCAGCGGAAACAGGAACAGCAGCAGTGTGAGCGTTGACATCGGCATGGGTCCATCTGGTGAGCAGGCCAAGCCATAGCTTGTGCGCCATGCCCATGCCGACACGAAAGCTGCGCAAAATGCACCCGTGCGGCATTTCAATTCGGGGCGGATGGCACTAGATCAAGCGCAAGCGTTGAAAAGGATGTTGTTATGGCCGCGACCGATCTGACTGCCCCGCTTGCCCCGCTGGCCCAAGCCATGCTGCGCGCCGCCAAAGAGGCCGGGGCCGATGCTGCCGACGCGCTCGCACTGGACGGGCGGTCGGTGTCCATTGACGTGCGCAAGGGCGGGCTAGAGCAGGCGGAACGCTCGGAAGGTGTGGAAATCGGGCTGAGGGTCTTCGTGGGCCAAAGGCAAGCCTGTATTTCGTCGTCCGACACGCGGTCCGAAACGCTGGCCGCGATGGCGACCCGCGCGGTCGCCATGGCCCGTGAAGCGCCTGAAGATGCCTATGCAGGCTTGGCCGACAGCCGCCAATTGGCCATGCTGCGCAGTGCCGATGGGCTGGATTTGTTCGATGCTACGCCAGAACCCGACCCGGCCACCCTGCAAGAAGATGCGCGCCGCGCAGAAGCAGCTGCGCTGGCAGTGGCGGGTGTGACGCAGGTGCAATCGGCCTCTGCCGCCTATGGCCAGCAGGCCATCTGGCTGGCCGCGACCAATGGGTTTAGCGGCGGCTATGCCCGAAGCTCGCGCCATATCAGCTGCGTTGCCATCAGCGGCGAAGGCACGGCAATGGAACGGGACTGGTGCGCCGAGGGCCGCGTTTACCAAGCCGATCTGCCTAGCCCCGAATATGTGGGCCAACTGGCAGCCGAGCGCGCGGTTGCCCGCCACGGTGCGCGCCGCCCCAAGACCGGGGCTTACCCGGTGCTCTATGACGAGCGCGTGGCCAGTGGCCTGATCGGGCATTTGGTATCGGCTATCAACGGGGCCTCTATCGCGCGCGGGTCCAGCTGGTTGCGTAATGCCATGGGCGAGCAGGTCTTGCCCAAGGGTCTGTCCCTGCTAGAGGACCCCCACCGCCGCCGCACCAGCGCTTCGCGCCCGTTCGATGCGGAAGGTTTGCAAACCCGCGCGCGCGATCTTGTGGCAGATGGCGTGCTGCAAGGCTGGGTCCTGGACCTGGCCTCTGCCCGCAAGCTGGGGTTGGAGAGCACGGCCAACGCAATGCGTGGAACCTCTTCGCCGCCCAGCCCCGGAACCAGCAATTGGGCGCTGACCCAAGGCAGTGTCAGCCGTGACGAGCTGATGGCCCAGATGGACACTGGGCTGTTGGTCACGTCGCTGATTGGGTCCACCATCAACCCAAATACGGGCGATTATTCGCGCGGGGCTAGCGGGTTTTGGGTGGAAAACGGCGAAATTGCTTATCCGGTCAACGAATGCACCATCGCGGGCAACCTGCGCGACATGTTGGGGCGGATCATCCCGGCCAATGACGCGCGCCCGCACCTAAGCCATGTTGTGCCGTCGCTTTTGGTCGAGGGGATGACCCTTGCCGGCGAGTGACGATCTGCCGACTGATGACCTAGCCCTCGTGACGCAGGCAGCAGAATTGGCAGGCCAGATCGCGCTGCGCCATTTCGGCCAAGCCCCGCGCGCGTGGGACAAGGGGCAAGGACAAGGCCCGGTGTCGGATGTCGATCTGGAAATTGACGCCGCCCTGCGCGATCTTTTGCTGGGCGCACGGCCCGATTACGGTTGGCTGTCCGAGGAAACACCCGACACCCCCGACCGACTGGCCTGCGCTCGGATTTTCATTCTAGACCCGCTAGATGGTACCCGTGCCTATCTGGGTGGGCAGGATGGCTTTGCCCACCCCGTCTGCGTTGTCGAAAATGGCCAGCCCGTGGCCGCAGCCATTCATGTGCCGCGCCTTGGGCACACCTACGCTGCCGCGCGCGGGCGCGGAGCGTTTCGCAATGGAACACCCATTCGTGTCTCTGCCAAGCAGGACCAAGCGACGGTTCTGAGCGCGCGCAGCCAGCTTGATGCGGTGCATTGGCCAGGCGGTGTGCCCAATCTGTCGCGCCACTTCCGCCCCGCGCTGGCGTGGCGCATGGCCTTGGTGGCCGAAGGCGCGTTCGATGCCATGCTGACTTTCAAACCCGCATGGCATTGGGACATTGCCGCAGGGGCGCTGATCGTGGCCGAGGCGGGTGGGACGGTGACAGATGAGTCCGGCGCGCCTTTGCAGTTCAACACGCCCGACCCGCGCGCCAGCGGGGTGATCGCGGCCAACCCGGCCTTGCATGACGCGCTTTTGTCCCGGCGCAGATCGGCATTGACGGATGCCCCCGCGACGCGCGACGGTTAGACCTTGGCCGGAACAGAAGCGGGACGCGCGTGATCGAGACTGCCGTGGAGCAACAACAGGACGCCGCCTTGCCCTTGCTAAGGGGGCTGGGAAGTCCCTTGGTCTGGCTGCATTGCGACAGCAGGACCCGGATGAACAAGTTTGCCGCCCTGTCAGATGCCGTTTTGCAGGCGGATGAGGGTGTGGGCGTATTATTGACCCATCCCCCCGACTGTCCGAGACCGGTGGAAATACCGCGTCGTTTGTCAGTTGCCTGCAATGTCGATGCGCCGGGCTTCGTGCGCAGGGTAGAAGGCGTGACCCATGTGGCAGCAGCGTTGATCGCGGCCCGCAACCTTTCGGGTGATATGATTGCGCACTGGGCCAAAAACGATACCAAGGTCTTTGTGGCAGATGTCGCCGTGCCCCGCGTGGCGGGAAGTTGGTCGCTCGCGCCGGGCTATACTCGTCGGGTCCTGAACAAGCTGTCCCATGTATTCGTGGCGTCGGAGCGCATGCGCGGAAATTGGTGTGCGGCAGGGTTGCCAGAGGCGCGATGCACCACCATAGGAACCTTGTCGCAAGCTCCGCTCGCCTTGCGCTGCAACGAGACTGAACGCGACGCTCTGTCAGATGCGCTGCGCCAGCGCACCATTTGGCTCGCGGCAGGTGTGCCAGAGGCCGAGGAAGAATTGATCATCGCAGTGCAACAAGAGGCGCTGCGCGACTCGCACCGCTTAGTGCTAATTCTGCACCCAGCCGACCCGATGCGCGGGCCTGCGTTGCATGCCCGCGTCTCGACCCAGTTCAACGCGGCGCTGCGCTCGCGTGATGATCCGATCACGCCCGAAACGCAGGTTTACATTGCCGACACCGAAGGGGAACGCGGGTTATGGTATCGGCTGGCTGTGGCCTGCTATCTGGGCGGCACATTCTCCGATGGCAGCAGCTTTTCCCCTATGGAGGCAGCGGCTTTGGGCTGTGCCATGGTGCATGGTCCTGAGGGTGGACGCTATGGCGATGCGTTCGACCTGATGACAGAGCGCCGCGCAACCCGCCGCCTGACGCGGCCCGATGCGTTGGGCCGCATGTTGCGCGCAGTTTTACGGCCCGAACAGGCCGCGGACATGGCCCATCGCGGCTGGCAAATCGTCTCGGAAGGGGCAGAGGCCTCGGAAAGTCTTGTCGCGGCCTTGCTGTCTTCAGCAGTGAAGGTGGCCTGATGCAACCGCCCGCTTTTTGGTTTCGCCCACGCTCGGCACTTGGCACTTTGTTGGCCCCCATCGGGCGGATCTACGCGGCTGCCACGGCGCGTCGGGTGGCGCAGCCTTCGCGGTATGCGCCCGAGGTGCCGGTTATTTGCGTTGGGAACATCAACATCGGCGGGACAGGCAAAACACCCACGGTGATCGCTCTGGTGCAACTTCTGCAGGGCATGGGGCGGGCCGTGCATGTGCTGTCGCGTGGCTATGGCGGGCAGTTGGACGGGCCTCTTCAAGTGCAAGAGCGTGAGCATAGCGCCGATGACGTGGGCGACGAACCCTTGCTGATGGCTGCCTTCGCGCCGGTCTGGGTGGGGCGCGACCGTGCGGCCACGGCACGCGCGGCGGTGAAAGCGGGGGCAGAGGTTCTGATCTTGGATGACGGCTTTCAAGACCCGGCTTTGCGCAAGGATCTGTCGCTTGTAGTGGTTGATGCCGCCTTGGGCTTTGGCAATGGCCGCGTTCTGCCAGCAGGGCCGTTGCGCGAACCTGTCGAAGTCGGGCTTGGGCGCGCGGATATGATCCTTGCCATCGGTGCGCCCGAACAAACGGCGGCTTTCCGTGCGATATCCGATTACCCGGTGCCGGTGTTCTCGGCAGCTCTGAAGCCTCTGCAAATGGGCATTTCGTGGCCTGGCCAGCGCGTGCTGGCCTTCGCAGGTATTGGACGACCCGAGAAGTTCTTTGCCACGCTCCGGTCAGAGGGCGCCGTTCTTTTGCGCGCCGAAGCGTTGAGCGATCATCAGCCGTTAAGCGAAGCGCTGATGAAACGGCTAGAGATTGAAGCCAAAGCGCTGGGCGCGCAAATGGTCACAACGGAAAAAGACGCCGTGCGCCTGCCGCGCAGCTTTCGCCAGAAGGTGATGACACTGCCGGTGCGGCTGGCATGGGACAACGAAAGTGACATTCGCGCGGCCTTGGCCGAGACCCTTGCGCGCGTCGTGCGAGATACATATCCGAATAAGCTTTAGCCGCGATCAAACAATCCGCTGACCGCGCGCGAAACGATATTGCTGGTGCGCGGCTTTTGCGCTGCGACAAAGGGCAGCGGGCGGCAAATGCTTATGGCAGCAATGCCAAGCCGGGCCGTCAGGGCGCCGTTCACCAGTCCTTCGCCAAACCGGCGCGAGACCTTGGACACCACTCCCCCAGACGCCACCGACCCCAGCATATCTTCGCCGACTGCCACAGCGCCCGTGGCCAGCAAATGCGCCACCACACCGCGCAACAGCCGGATGCTGCCCAAGGCCCCCGCGCGCCCACCATAGATTTCGGCAATGCGGCGGATCATGCGCAGATTGACCGCCATCGCGGCCACCACATCGACCAAGGGCAGCGGCAGCATGGCGGTCAGCAGCGCAACTTGGCGTGCGGCGGCTTCGACCTCGGTGCGGGCGGCTTGATCCAGCGGCACAAGCAGGGTGGTTTCCGACAGGTGCAAAAGCCCCTCGGCATCAGGTTGGTCGGGGGTCAGTTCTGCCAAGCGGTCACGGTGCCAACGCATCTCTGGCCGCGCGGCGTAAAGCGCGGATAGCTGCCCTGTCAGTCGCAATGCGTGGTCGCGGCTTTCGTCGGTGCGCGCGCGCTCGGCCAGTTGGCGCAAATCATCCAACCGGCGCAGGCGGCGAAAGCCCATCCATTCGCGCAGGGCCACGCCCAAAGCGGCCAGCACCACCAGCGCCAAAAGCGCGGTCGCCACCCAGCCAAGCGCGGGGTTGCGCGCCAGAAGCCCGGTGGCGAAATCCCAAGCAGCCAGTGACAGCGCCATGGTGAAGAGCGCCAGCGCTGCTGACCAACCCACGCGCCCAAGCCATGACATGCGCTGTCGCCCCAGCGCCAAGGTTGCCTGCATGGCCGCGCCATTGGGCGGCGCATCTTCGGGCGGTTGGGGGGCTGTGGCGGGCGTGTCTGCCGGTGTGTCGTCCAACTCAAACAGGGTGGGGCCGCGGCTCATAGCATGTCTCCGATCAGGAATTGCGCGGCGCGGTCCAGCCGGATATGCGCCAATCCGTCGCCGGGGCGGCGCGACAAGCCCACGGGCGCGAATTGCATGATCCCGAAATCGGCATCCAGCCATTTGGCCGCCCCATTGCGGGCGGGGCCTATCAGCGCCATCGGGTCTTCAGGCAGGTCGCCTGCGAAGAAGGCCGCTTGCTTGCCGGTCTCCATCAGCGTGCCGCGCACGCAATCGAGGGTCTCACCCCCATGCGCGCGCTGGTCCTCGACCGTGGCGCGCACCGCGGCAATGGCCATGGCTTCGGTCCGGGCACCTGCGAAATTGGCCCGGTCGCGGGCTTGGCGCAGCAGTGCGGCCATCAGCGCGGTCAGCCGTGCATGCTGGCTGTGGTGCAAGTGGTCGGCCTTGGTTGCCGCAAACAGAATACGCTCCACCCGTTTGCCACCCAAAAGGCGCGTCAGCCATGCGTTGCGACCGGGGCGAAAGGCCGACAGCAATTCGGTCATGGTGCGGCCCAGTTCAGCCACGGCATCGGGGCCGGAATGCACCGCGCCCAACACGTCGGCCAGCACGATCTGGCGGTCGATCCGGGCGAAATGATCGCGGAAGAAGGGGCGCACAATATGGGATTTATACGCTTCAAACCTGCGCTCCATCTCGCGGCCCAAGCTGCCGCGTTGGCCCTTATGCGCCATGGGCGCGAAGGTCAGCGCAGGGCTACCGGCCAGATCACCCGGCAAAAGGAACCGCCCCGGCGAAATATCTGGCAAACCAGCCGCGCGCGCCGCGCGCAGGTAGTCCGTAAAGCTGGCGGCTAGGTCTTGCGCGCGGGCTTCATCGTGCGGGGCGTCGGGGTCGGCTTCGGCCAAGGCCGCTAGATAGGCCGCCGCATAATCGCGCCGGGGCAGGGCGGCCAGCAAATCGCCGCTCCATTGCGCGAAGGATTTGTCCAGCAGCGTCAGGTCCAGCAGCCATTCGCCCGGATAGTCTATGATATCCAGATGCTGCACCCGTGCGCCGCGCAAGCCACCCAGCACCCCGCCAGAGCGCACGCGGAACGACAAGCGCAGCTGCGACACCTGCCGCGTGCTCTCGGGCCAATGCGGGTTCGGCCCGGTCAGCGCTGCGAGGTGCCGTTCATACTCAAACCGCGGGATTGTATCATCGGGCTGGGGTTGCAGATAGGCGGCCTCTATCCGCCCAGCGCTGACCGCTTGCAAGCCACCCATGCGGCCCCGGTCCAGCAGGTTTGCGACAAGCGAGGTGATGAACACCGTCTTGCCCGCCTGCGACAGGCCCGTGACGCCCAGGCGCAATGAATTGTCAAACATGCCGCCCGTGATCGCGTGGCCAATTTGCGACGTGGTCTCTTCCACCCCGCGCAGCACGTCGCCCGCAACTCGCCCGATACCCATAAGCCCCGCTTCCTTGTCTTTACCCTAGATAGGGGGCGCAGCGGCCCGGGGGAAGAGGCGCGGGGCGTCCCCTTCTGCCCAGACCGGATACTTGGCCATCACGCAAGTGAACCGGTCCGCGGCCAGAAAGCGTTCCAGCCATGCTTGCACCTGGGGCCAAGGTTGCGCATCGAACCACGTTTTGTCGATGAGCGCGAATTGCCGGATAAAGGGCAGCATGGCGGCATCCGCCAGCGTGGGACGGTCGAATAGCCAGTCGCCCAAGGCCGCGTCCAATGCGGTCAGATGGGTGCACGCGGCGGAAAGAGGCACCTGCGCATCTTCATCAGGGTAGCGGCTGGCGTATTTCACCCGGTCCAGCGCGTGCTTGAACGGCCCGTCATTGCGCGTAATCCAGTCATGGCCCGCGCTGGGCATGTCCAGCCAGCCCTCGGGGTCGGACTGCCGCAAGGCCCAAAGCATGATGTCGCGGCTTTCGTCGATCACGCCGTTCTCGGTGACAAGACAAGGCACGGTCCCCGATGGCGAGGCTGCTCTAAACGGCGCAGGCTTGTCGCGCAGCAGGATCTCGCGCAACTCCACCTGCACGCCGCTGACCGCCAGCGCCAGACGCGCGCGGATGGCATAGGGGCAACGGCGGAAGGAATAGAGGATCGGGGTCATCCCGGCTGTTTATCGCGCGGGCGGGCGGATGCCAATTCCAACGCGCGGGCCGCTCTGCTAGATCTGAGCCAAACCCGGAGGAGCGGCCATGAAAGATGCGGATTTCTGGAGCAAGATGGCCCCGCGCTATGCGCGCGCAAAGATCGGCGACGTGGCAGGATATGAGCGCAGCCTGCGCCGGATAGAGCCCTTGTTGCAAGGTGCGCGCGTGTTGGAACTGGGCTGCGGCACGGGGCTAACCGCGCTGGCGTTGGCGCCGCATGCTGACAGCTACCTTGGCACGGATATTGCACCGGGAATGATAGAGATTGCACAAGGGCGGCTGATCGAGCAACACATGCCGAACCTGTCCTTTCAACTGGCCAAGGCCGAGGATTTTGGACCGGGGCAGTTCGACGTGGTCTTTGCACAGAATTACCTGCACTTGCTGCGCGACCTGCCCGGCACCTTGGCGCATATTCATGCGCTGTTGCCGGTGGGGGGTGTGCTTATCTCGAAAACGCCGGTGCTGGGGCAAGCGCAGTTCTTCATCCGCTGGCTGGTGCCGGTCCTGCAAGCCTTGGGCAAAGCGCCCTATCTGACAATGGTTAAAGCGGCAGACTTGGAATGTGCCTTGGCGCAAGCCGGTTTCACCTGCGAGCCGACAGAATGGCACGCCAGCAAAGGCCGCGACCTGCGCGCCTTTATTGTGGCGCGAAAGGTGTGATGCCATGCCAATGCCTTGGACCTATCGCCATGCCAGCCGCGAATGGCGCGCGTTTCTGGACGATGTGAAGGATGGCATGGGCTTGGTGTCTGACAACATGGCCTACACGGCGGTGGATGGCGTTTTTCAATGCTACCGCAAGCGCCTGACGGCGATGCAGGGGCTGGGCTTTGCCAGTGTCTTGCCGTCTGTCCCGCGCGCCATTTTCGTGGCCGGGTGGCAACCTTTGGTCCCGCCTTTACCCTTTGCTCCGCGCGCCGCTTTAGTGGCAGAGGTCAAGGCGCTGCGGCCGCATCACAACCTGACGCCGGACAACGCGATAGAAGCGACAGCCGCAGCTCTCCGACGCCAGATATTGCCTGCCGACTGGGCGCGGGCAATGGCGGCTCTGCCGCCCGCCGCGCGCGCGTTCTGGGATGTGCCCGGCGCGCCAGAGTACGACCTGCGCCCCCGTTTGATATAGGGCTGAACCAGGCCGCAGTCTCAGATGATCTTTTTCCGGATAGAGGAAGAAAGCTGTTCGAACAGGATCACCGCGACAAGGATCACAAGGATGATCGCCGCCGCCTGATCGTAGCGAAACAGCCGCATGGCGGTCGACAATTCCACGCCTATGCCACCGGCGCCCACCAAGCCCAGCGTCACCGCCGAGCGGATCGCCTTTTCCACGCTGAAGAGCGACGTTGCTGTCATGGAGGCGAAGCTTTCCGGCAAAATTGCCCCGAAGATGACCGACAGACGCCCCGCCCCGGTCGAGGTGAGCGCCTCTGACGGGCCTTGCTGGACTTCCTCGAACCTTTCGGAATAGAAGCGCGCGGCAAACCCGATCGTGTCCATGATGATGGCCAAAACCCCGGCCAAGGGGCCCAGCCCGACCGTGACCACGAAAATCAGCGCCCATATCAGGTCCGGGATTGTGCGCGACACAGAGATGATGAAACGCGCCACGGTGCGCACCACCGCGTTCGGAGCGGTGTTGCGCGCGGATAACAGGGCCAGCGGAACCGACAGAATGCACCCAAAGGTAACGCCCACGATGGCAATGTTCAACGTCTCGAGCATCGCCTCGGCGATGTTGGGCGCGCGCGAGAAGTCTGGCGGAACGGCTTGCCCGATGAAGCGGACCAAATTGCCGGCCCCGCGCACCAGTCGCTCGATCGACAGTTCCGAGGCGATCAGCCCCTGAATAAAGAACGCACCGAAGCCGACAAGGACGACCCATGTCAGGACAGAGGGCGATGTAAAACGGGGCGGCGCGGTTACGGGCCTAGTCATGCTGCGTCCTCCGCGGTCACGGCATCGACACGCGTCATGCCGCTGTAAAGTTGGTTCAGCATGTCGCGATCCGTGTCCGCCACCGCTGCGTCGATCTCGATCTTGCCGGCTTTCAGCCCGATGATCCGGTCGCCATATTCCGTGGCCAGATCCAATTGGTGCAGGGTGCACAACATACTTAGCCCTTCCTCGCGGACAATGCGCCAGAGCAAGTCCAGAACCTCGCGCCCGGCCTTTGGGTCAAGGCTTGCGATCGGCTCATCCGCGATCACCAATTGGGGGGCCTGCATGAGCATTCGGGCAATCGCCACGCGTTGTTGCTGCCCGCCGGACAATTCGGCAGGCCGATGGGTCGCACGATCGGCCATGCCGACCCGTTCAAGACAGTTCATCGCGCGGTCACGCTCTGATTGGCTGGCGGTCAATGCCAGACAGTTCAGCAAGCCAAGAGGGTGCCGTCCCATGGCCCCTAGCAGCACGTTCTGAAAGGCGCTGAGTTGTGGAACAAGATTGAATTGCTGGAACACATAGCCCATGCCACGACGAATGGCCCTCAGATTGGCTCCGCGCGCAGTTGTCAGATCGTTGCCCGCAATACGTATCGTGCCAGAGCTGACCCGCTCCAACCCGTTCAAGCTGCGCATCAGAGTCGATTTGCCGCAGCCATTCGCCCCCAGAAGAACCACGCCCTGACCGCTTGGCACATTGAAGTCGATCCCACGCAAGACATGTAGATCGCCATAGGAGACATGAAGGTTCTTCGCTTCCACAGCATGGGGCATGACGGATTCTTTCATCGTATGCATAAATGGCAAAAGGGCGGCCACTCGTTTCGGAGTGACCGCCCGGTCGGGGTAGTCAGACGATTAATCGTCCAGCGCAATTCCTGCGACTTCGTAGGCTTTGCGCACGACATCATAGATTGCCGGATCGGTCTCGAACGACATGTAAGCGTCACGTTCGATGAATTTGTCGGCATTGCGCTCGGTTTCGGTCAGTGCGGCCCACAATTCGTCAGTGTGCTCGGTCAAGGTGGCCCGCAGCGCATCGCGGCACTCTTGCGGCAGGGTGGCGCGCATCACGACCGGGTCACCCGGCAGCGTGTCGGTCTGCGCCAGCAGGCGGTATTCGGTGTTGGGGTCTTGCTCGCGGATCGCGTCCCAATCCTTGTTGCCGCCGCCCATGGCATCGACATCGTCATTGATCAGCACCTGAAGGCGTGCATCCCCGGCCATGATGATCTCGGCATCGCTTTCCGGGTCCAGACCGGCTTCGGCCATCAGCATCATCGGGAAGATATGGCCAGAGGTCGAGCCGACATCCTTCAGCGCAACGCGCTTGCCTTTCAGATCAGCAAGCGTCTGGATGTCGCTGTCTGCCTTGACGACAAAGCTGGATCCGTAGTTCGGGCGCACGATCGAGAACAAGATGTCCATTTCAGCCAGTTGCTGGAACAGAACGAATTCCGACGGGCCAGCGAAAACGAAATCAACCTCGTCGAATTGCAGGGCGGTCCCGGCAGCCGTGCGGTTCGACAGCGAGAACAGCTCCAGCTCAACGCCGGTCAGCTCTTGGAACTTTGCGGCGAAGGGGCCGAACGCCTCCTGCAGATCGCCCATGCCTTCAATTCCGGTATCTGCCATGCTCAGCGGGGCAGGGCAGACATCGGCTACGTTCTGCGCGTGCAGCGGCGCAGCAAGCAGGGTGGTGGACAGCGCAGTGGCCGCGAGTGCGGTAAACCGTTTCATGGTCGGGGTCTCCTCATGATTGAACGACTCCCGGCCTAACTCGGAAATGTAACAGGTTCTTAACGACCCGTGTCCGGGCGCTCTGCACGCCATTCTTTAGGCGCGGACCAGCGCCTCGTAGCTTTGCGCCACGTCGCGGGTGATCTGGCCCACTTGGAAATGGTAGTCCCCGATCTGGCCCACCGGCGTCACTTCGGCAGCGGTGCCGGTCAGCCAGCACTCGCTGAAGCTCTCTAACTCTTCCGGCAAGATATGGCGCTCATGCACGACCAGCCCTTTGTCGCGCAGCATAGCGATGACGGTCTGGCGGGTGATGCCATTTAGGATGGCGTCGGGGATGGGCGTGTGCACCTCGCCATCCTTGACGAAAAACACATTTGCGCCGGTCGCTTCGGCCACGTAACCGCGATAATCGTAGAACAGCGCGTCAGAACAGCCCTTTTCCTCTGCCGCGTGTTTCGACATGGTGCAGATCATGTACAGGCCCGCAGCCTTGGCGGCGGTCGGGATCGTATCGGGCGAAGGGCGGCGCCATTTGGCGATGTCCAGCTTCGCGCCCTGCATCTTCGCATCGCCATAATAGGCACCCCATTCCCACGCGGCCACGGCCAGGCGCACCGGGTTGCGGCGGGCGGCGACACCCATATCCTCGCCCGCGCCGCGCCATGCGACGGCGCGCACATAAGCGTTGGTCAGGTTATTGGCGGCCAGAACTTCGGCCTTGGCAGCGTCGATCTGTTCGGCCGAGTAGGGGATGGTCATGTCCAACAGGCGGCCAGATTCGATCAGCCGCAGCGAATGCTCATGCCCTTTGAAGATCTTGCCATCATAGCAGCGCTCGCCCTCGAACACGGAGGAAGCATAATGCATGGCATGGCTCAGGATATGCACATTGGCCTCGCGCCACGGCACCAGTTTGCCGTCCATCCAGATAAACCCGTCCCTGTCGTCATATGCGCCGGCCATCGGTGCCTCCATGCCCAAAGTTTTCAAAAGTTGCGCAAGTTAGGTCCGATCCGGACATAAAGTTACGCCATTTGGCCTGAGTGCTACCGATTCGGTCTTGGAATGTCAACAAGGCTGACATAACATTGCTGAAAGAGTGATCGAACCGGCAATTTGGGCAGGCACAGCATGGCGCAAGGCGGACCAAATACCAGCAGCGGCGAGAATTTGCTTTTCCTGACGGATGAGCAGCTTCGCAAAGGCATAGAAGCGATGTTCTTCGCCTATCGCGGCTTCACCGCCGACCCAGACCGCATTCTGGAAGAATACGGCTATGGCCGCGCGCATCATCGGGCGTTGCACTTCATCAATCGCAGCCACGGCACGACGGTGAATAACCTGCTGACCACTTTGGGTGTCACGAAGCAATCGCTGAACCGCGTTCTGCGCGGCCTGATCGAGGATGGTCTGGTCGAGGCCCGCGTGGGCCGCACCGACCGACGCGAGCGCAACCTGTTTCTGACCGTGTCGGGGCAAGAGTTGGAACGCAAACTGGCCGAAGCGCAGCGCGTGCGCATGCGCGCGGCGTATCGCGCGGCGGGGCCGCAGGCGGTGGCGGGGTTCCGGCAAGTTCTGGAAGCGATGATGGATGACGACATCCGCCAGACCTACCAATCGTTGAAGGATGGCCGCTGATGCCGCAAGACACTGCCCCGCATCTGCTGATCGTGGATGATGACGAACGCATCCGCACGCTGTTGCAGAAATATCTTGTGCGCAACGGGTTTTGGGTGACTGCGGCGCGCGATGCCGCCCATGCGCGGCGTGTCATGGCAGGGCTGGCCTTTGACCTGATCGTGCTGGACGTGATGATGCCGGGCGAAGACGGCATGGCGCTGACCCGCGCCATCCGCAAGGACAGCGGCGTGCCGATCCTGCTGTTGACCGCGCGCGGTGGGTCCGAGGACCGGATCGACGGGCTGGAAGCGGGCGCTGACGACTACCTGCCCAAACCGTTCGAGCCGCGTGAATTGGTGCTGCGCATCAATGCCATCTTGCGGCGTAGCCCGACCGACACCGCCGAACCGATCCGACCGCAAGTGCTGTTCATTGGGCCGTTGCGGTATGATCTGGACAAGGGCGAGTTAAAACGCGGCGATGACCCCGTGCGCCTGACCCAGACCGAAGCGGCGCTGATGCGGCTCTTTGCCCAACATCCGGGCGAGGTTCTGACCCGTGAGGCGCTGGTCGAATATTTGGGACGCGACCGCGCAGGTCATGGCGGCGAGGTGGGCCAAGAACGCGCGGTCGATGTGCAGATCACCCGCCTGCGCCGCAAGATAGAGAGCGATCCGAAATCCCCCCGCCACCTGCAAACCGTGCGGGGCGCGGGCTATATGCTGGTGGTGGAGTAGCGGCGTAGAGCATTGAGCGCGGGACAAGGACGAAGCCCGCCGCGCCATCGACGGGCCGTCCCGCGGCCTGTCGATTTGGCCAGTATCGGCGCCTAGATATGGTCTTAGAGGGGCATGACCCATAAATCAAATCAGCCCATCTGTGCCATCGGCAGCCCCCGGCCCGCCGATGGCACAGCAGGCTTCGCCTTACAGCGCCCGCCAACCAATATCGCGGCGGTAGAACCCTTCGGGCCAGTCGATGCTCTCGACCATAGCATAGGCCCGCGCTTGCGCTTCGGCCAAGCTTGCCCCCCGTGCAGTCACGTTCAACACCCGCCCGCCATTGGCCAGCACCTGCCCGCCCTCGGCGCGCGTGCCCGCATGAAACACCATGTGAAAGCTGTCCTCTGGGCAGTTCTCTAGCCCGCCGATCACGGTGCCCTTGGCATAGCTGCCCGGATAGCCCTGCGCTGCCATCACCACCGTGAGCGCATGGTCATCGGCCCAGTTGACGCGGGCTTGGTCCAGCCGCCCTTCGGCGCAGGCCAGCATCAGGTCCAGTGCCTGCGCGCCCAGCCGCATCATCAGCACCTGGCATTCCGGGTCGCCGAAGCGGGCGTTGTATTCCACCAGCCGGGGCTTGCCGTTCTCAATCATCAATCCGGCATAAAGGACGCCTTGATAGGGCGTGCCGCGCCGGGCCATTTCGGCCATGGTGGGGCGCACGATCTCGTCCAAGGCTTGCCGCGCAATCGCATCTGTCAGCACAGGGGCGGGGCTATAGGCGCCCATGCCGCCGGTATTCGGGCCAGTGTCGCCGTCGCCGACGCGCTTGTGGTCCTGCGCGGTGCCTAGGGCCAAGCAGGTTTCGCCATCGACCAGCACGAAGAAAGACGCCTCTTCGCCCTGCATGAATTCCTCGATCACGACCTCTGCCCCGGCGCTGCCGAATTCACCACCGAACATAGTGTCGATGGCGGAAAGCGCCTCGTCCAGCGTCATGGCAACGATCACGCCCTTGCCCGCTGCCAGCCCGTCAGCTTTGACCACGATGGGCGCTCCTTGGGCCTGCACATAGGCGCGGGCGGATGCGGCATCGGTGAAATGCGCGTAGGCGGCAGTTGGCGCATTTACGGCGGCGCAAATCTCTTTCGTGAACGTTTTCGACGCTTCCAGCCGGGCCGCCGCTGCCGATGGCCCGAAACAGGTCACGCCCGCATCGCGTAGCCGGTCGGCCACGCCTGCGGCCAAGGGTGCTTCTGGGCCGATGACGACGAAATCAATCGCCTCTTCCTCGCAGAAGGCCAGCACGGCGGACCCGTCGCAGATGTCGATATCGGCGCAATCGGCAATCTGGTCCATGCCCGCATTGCCCGGTGCGCAGATCAGCCGGTCGCATTTGGGGTTTTGCAGAATCGCCCATGCCAGCGCATGCTCACGCCCGCCGCTGCCCAGAACAAGGATATTCATCAACCGCCCTCTCTTGGCCTTTGCCTGCGCGCGTTCTAGGCTGTGCGCCAAGCGGTGACAAGCGAAGGCGCGTGCATGGACCTGATTGACGAACCTGAAGGCGCAGCACCGGGCAACACGCCTGAATTTACCGTGTCCGACCTTTCGGGTGCGGTCAAACGCGCGTTGGAAGGCGAATTTGGCCGCGTCCGTGTGCGCGGCGAGGTGGGCCGCGTGATGATTGCGCGCACCGGGCACATGTATTTCGATCTGAAGGATGACCGCGCCGTGATCGCGGGGGTTAGCTGGAAGGGGCAGGTGGCCCGGATGCAAGTGCGCCCGGAAGAAGGTATGGAGGTCATCGCCACAGGCCGCCTGACGACCTTTGCCCCGCAGTCGAAATACCAGCTACAGGTCGAAAGTATTGAACCCGCAGGGGCAGGCGCGCTGATGGCCATGCTGGACGCGCGACGCAAGGCATTGGCTGCCGAAGGACTGTTCGACGCGGGCCGCAAGCGCCGCTTGCCCTATTTGCCGCGCGTGGTGGGGGTCGTGACCTCGCCCCAAGGGGCTGTGATCCGCGACATCTTGCACCGGCTGAGCGACCGGTTCGGGGTGCATGTGCTGGTCTGGCCGGTGGCGGTGCAGGGGCAGGCTTGCGCGCCACAGGTGGCCAAGGCGATTGAAGGGTTCAACGCCCTGCCCAAGGGTGGGGCCATCCCGTGCCCCGATGTGCTGATCGTGGCGCGCGGGGGCGGGTCGATTGAGGATTTGTGGGGCTTCAACGAGGAAATCGTCGTCCGCGCGGCGGCCGCCAGCGAGATTCCCCTGATCTCGGCGGTCGGCCACGAAACCGACACCACGCTGATCGACTACGCGTCCGACCAACGCGCGCCCACGCCCACGGCAGCGGCGGAAATCGCGGTGCCGGTCCATGCCGATCTGGTGGCGCATCTGGCGACCCTAGAGGCGCGGCTTGTGCGTGGCGGCGCGCAAAGCGTGGCCTTGCGCCGCCAGCGCCTGCGCGATTTGGGCCGGGCGCTGCCCCGCCCTGAAAACTTGCTCGCACCCGCCATGCAACGGTTTGACCAATGGGCCGAACGTGTGCCGGGAAGCCTGCGCGCGGCGTTGCAGAGTAAGCGGCATGATCTGCGCAGTGCAGGCGCGGGACTGCGGCCAAATGCGTTGCTGAGCCAAGTCGCGCGTGGTCAAGACCGGCTGACCTTGCAGTTGAACCGTGCTGACCGTGCGGTGTTGGCGCGGCTGGAAACCGCAGGCGTGAAGTTGTCACGTGCCGACCGAAGGCGCCCCGATATGCTGCGTGCCCAGATTGTGCGTGGGTCCGACATGCTTGCCATGCGCGCTGAACGCGCCGAACGGGCGGCGCGCGCGCGGCTGGAGACACTCGCCACACGCCTTGCCGCGCTGGAACGCCTGCGCCAGTCGTTGGGCTACCCCGCCACGCTGAAACGCGGCTATGCCGTGGTCCGAGATGACGCGGGCGGCGTTCTGACCTCTGCCAAGGCAGCGGGGCAGGCCAGCGCGTTGAAGGTGGAATTTGCCGATGGCGAGATTGACGCGCTGCCGGGTAAACGGGCGAAACCTGCTAAAGGGGCAGCGCCCAAGCCCGAGCAAGGATCGCTGTTCTAGACGTTGCGGGGCAGGTCGAGCACTTTGCCCTTGAAGGTGCCCTGAGCGTCAGCTTTGGGTTTTTTCGGTATGGTTAACCTTGTTCCAGCATACGGTTAGGGAACTTTATTTCCCGCGAATTTTCTTTGGCGCGTCAGACAGGCGGAGCCGGACGCATGTTTTGTTTCGCGTGAAACATATCTATTTGTTTTATATATAACAATTTTTGGGTGAGCGCGATGGTCTTGTGCAGTTGAACAACTCACCGCTCGTTCAGATGGTCATGGATCACCTGCGCCAGCGCGTCGGAAATGCCCGGCACGGCGCGCAAGTCTGCTAGACCTGCCCGCGTGACGGCCTTGGCCGATCCGAAATGCGCGAGAAGTGCCTTTTTGCGGCCCGCGCCCACGCCCGGAATGTCATCCAAGGGCGATGCTGTGAACGCCTTTGCCCGCTTTGCGCGGTGGGTGCCGATGGCGAAGCGGTGGGCTTCATCGCGTAGGCGTTGGACGAAATACAGAACCGGGTCATTGTGGCGCAGCGCGAAAGGGCGCTGGCCCGCGCGGTGGAATTCTTCCTTGCCTGCGTCGCGGTCCACGCCCTTGGCCACGCCCACCATGGCAATATCCGCCACGCCGAGTTCTTCCATGACCTCCGCCACGGCAGAAACCTGCCCCGCGCCGCCGTCGATCAATAGCAAATCGGGCCAAGCGTCGGATTGGCGGTCGGGGTCTTCTTTTTGCAGGCGGGTGAAGCGGCGGGTCAGCACCTCTTTCATCATCCCGAAATCGTCGCCGGGGGTGAGTGTGTCGTCCTTGATGTCGAATTTGCGATACTGGCTTTTGATAAAGCCCTCTGGCCCCGCCACGATAAGCGCGCCAACCGCGTGGCTGCCTTGGATGTGGCTGTTGTCATAGACCTCTACCCGGTTTGGTGCGGCGTCCAGCCCAAACGCATCGGCCAGCCCTTGCAGCAGTTTCGTTTGCGCGGTGCTGTGGGCCATGCGGCGGGCCAGGCTTTCACGGGCATTACGCAGGGCGCCCGCGACCAGATCGGCCTTTTCGCCGCGTTGTGGCACCTGAATGTCCACCTTGCGGCCCGCGCGCTGGGCCAGCAGGTCGGCCATCAGGTCGGGTTCTTCCAGCCCATGCGACAGTAATATTTGCCGGGGCGGTTCCTTGCCGTCGTAGAATTGCGCCATGAAGGCCTCTAGGATTTCCGCTTCCCCCGCGCCTGCGCCTGTCGCC
>CAYNWX010000151.1:0-4447 GCA_964401005.1 uncultured Natronohydrobacter sp. | reverse complement strand
TGGCTGACTTCGGTGATGAAGCTGTCAACCATCTCGCGGCCCTGCGGCTTGGCGTAGACGGTTGCGAAATGCGCCTTGGGATACATTTTGCGCACCAGTTCGAGCGTTTTGCCGGTATCGACCAGATCGTCGATAACGAGGATGCCTTCGCCGTCTTTGCCCATAATCTCGGCCTGTGGGGCCTTCAGAACGGTGGCCTCTGCGCGCGTTTGGTGATCGTAGGATTTCACGCTGATCGTGTCGACCACGCGAATGTCCAATTCGCGCGCGATGATCATAGCCGGGGCCAACCCGCCGCGCGTGATGGCCACCACCGCACGCCAATCGCCACCATCGGGGCCGTGTTTGTCCAACCGCCATGCCAGCGCGCGGCTGTCACGGTGGATCTGGTCCCAAGAGATGTGAAAGCCTTTTTCATGGGGCAAACGGTCGGACATGGCAGACTCCTTCTAATCAAGGGGCGGCATTTAGGGCGCAGGGACAAAACGGGTGAAACGTGGATCAGGTGGTGCAGCGTGGTTCAAGCCTAGCCCTCTTTGCGGCCCGTGACCACGTCGATATCGGGCGCATCCACCGCCTTCATGCCCACAACGTGATATCCAGCATCGACATGCAGATTCTCGCCCGTGGTGCCAGAGCCAAGGTCGGAGCAAAGATAGAGCGCGGCCTTGCCGACCTCTTCTTGGGTCACGTTGCGGCGCAGGGGCGAATTTAGCTCGTTCCATTTCATGATATAGCGGAAATCGCCAATGCCAGAGGCCGCGAGCGTTTTAATCGGCCCCGCGCTGATGGCGTTGCAGCGAATGCCGTCCTTGCCAAGGTCTTCCGCAATATACTTGACCGAGGCTTCCAGCGCCGCCTTCGCCACGCCCATAACGTTGTAATGCGGCATGACCTGTTCGGCGCCATAATAGGTCATCGTCAGCAAGCTGCCGCCATCGGGCATCAGCCGGGCCGCGCGTTGGCACACGGCGGTGAAGGAATAGACGGAAATATCCATTGTCATGGCGAAATTATCGCGGCTGGTATCGACATAGCGTCCGCGCAGTTCCGCCTTGTCGGAAAAGCCGATGGCGTGGACCACGAAATCGATTTTGCCCCAAAGCGCTTCCAGACCCGCAAACAGCGCATCGACAGAAGCCATATCGGTCACGTCGCAGTCGAACAGATGCGGTGTGCCAAGGCTTTCCGCCAAGGGCAGCACGCGCTTTTTGAGCGCATCGCCTTGGTAGCTAAAAGCAAGTTCTGCGCCATGGTCGGACAATATCTTGGCGATACCCCACGCGATGGATTTGTCATTGGCAAGGCCCATGATCAGGCCACGCTTCCCTGTCATCAAGCCGGACATGCGTTTGCTCCTCGAACACCACCTGTGTGCCTTAAGCGATCACCCTTTTGGCCGCAAGTATCGCCTTGGCCATGATAGTTGTGCGGCTTGCAACATATATTGAGGGTGTTACATACGTGTAAGGTAATGGCGTGTTAAAGATACGAGCCGCCGCTCCAACTAGGTTTAGCGCAAAGATCACGAGGGATAGAGTGAGCGAACGGGACGGTATTTTCGCGGGGCAGTCGCCTTTCCAGATCGCGCGGCGCTGGTTGGCAGAAGCGGAACCGCTGGAGCCAAATGATCCCAATGCGATTGCGCTCGCCAGTGTCGATCCCGATGGGTTGCCAAATGTTCGGATGGTCTTGCTTAAGGATATTCTGGACGACGCTTTCGTGTTTTATACCAACTATACCAGCGCCAAGGGTCGGGAAATCGAAGCCAGCGGCAAGGCGGCCTTCGTTCTGCATTGGAAGTCGCTGCGCCGTCAGATCCGGGTACGCGGCCGGACCAGCCGCTATGATGGGCCAGAGGCGGATGCCTATTATGTGTCACGGTCCCTGAAAAGCCGTCTGGGGGCTTGGTCATCGCCGCAGTCACAACCACTGGACTCTCGGACCGCACTCATGGCAGAGGTCGCGCGGCAAACGGCGCGGCACGGAACTAATCCTCCGCGTCCTCCTTTCTGGGGTGGCATAAGGATTGACCCCGTTGAAATAGAGTTCTGGGCAGATGGCGCTTTCCGCTTGCACGACCGTTTTCAGTGGCGCAAGTCTGCAGATAAAGACGCGTGGTCGGTGACCCGTCTAGCGCCCTGAACGTCGTTGACAGCGTTTGGTTCGGCCGTTGTATTGGCCTATTCAATGAAACATGCGCCCTGAAGCGCAGGCATCACGAGCGAGACTGAGAATGGCGATCGACTATGACCCCGATCAGAAAGTGCAGGCAACTGTAAAATGGTTTGACCCAAGCAAGGGGTTCGGGTTCTTGACCACCTCAGCGGATGGCCCAGATATTTTGTTGTATGCCAATGCCTTGCGAAATTTTGGCTTAAGTTCTGTCTGCGACAACGCCCGGATGACGGTGGCGGTTCAGAAGACCGCGCGCGGTTTTCAAGTGTCCGAAGTCTTTGCCGTGCTGCCCCGGGTTGACGATTCCAGAGAAGCAGAGGGTCAATCTGATCGGGCGCAGCTTGTGGACAAATCCGTGCCTTTGGAAGCGGCGCGGGTCAAATGGTTCGATAAGGTCAAGGGGTTCGGCTTTGCCAATTGTTTTGGCAAACCCGAAGACGTGTTCGTGCATATGGAAACCTTGCGCCGCGCTGGACTGGCGGAATTGCTGCCGGGCGAGGCGATTGCCATTCGCGTAGTCGATGGGGAGCGCGGGCGCATGGCCGCACTGATAGAGCCTTGGGAAGCCGCACTTCATGAAGATTGAGCGCGACTGGGGAAAATGCGCCAGCCTTGCTGCCATTGCAACGGTCTTTGCGGCAGCGGCGGCGGCGCAATGCGCCTCAGACCGGGTAGAGCTGCGCGGAGAATGGGGCCAGGCGCGCTTTACCGTCGAAGTGGTCGATACGCCTGAAAGCCGCGCGCAAGGGTTGATGTTTCGGGAAAGCCTGCCACGTTCGGCTGGGATGCTATTTATCTATGAGGCACCTACGCGCGCGTCGTTCTGGATGCGCAACACCCTCATTCCACTAGATATGCTGTTCGTCGATCCTACCGGCGTGGTGACCCATATCCATCACGACGCGCGCCCGCTGGATGAAACCCCAATTCCGGGGGGCGATAACGTGCTGATGGTGCTGGAAATCAATGGCGGTATGGCTCGTGCGATTGGAATAGAAACCGGCAGCGAACTGCGCCACCCCCGGTTGGCCCAAGACAGCGCCGCTTGGGCTTGCGACGCGCCCGCCTCCAATTGACCCCGCTCGCGTCATTTCCCCTGCGTAAAGAGGCAATTCGCCCTTTTCACCGGCAAGAGAGCCGAGTAAAGCAATCATGTCGGGGCGTAGCGCAGCCTGGTAGCGCGACGGTTTTGGGTACCGTAGGTCGTAGGTTCGAATCCTATCGCCCCGACCACTTAAATAGCCAAACCAAAGATCTAAGCGCGCAGAAACATGGTCTGCGCGCTAAGTGTTGTGGAATGCACGCTTATTCCAGACAGCCGGCAGAATCGCCCAGACAGGTCAGGAATACGCCGCTCATACCACCGGCATCGTTGCCGAGGTTGAAAATGCCAGCAGCTTCATTGGCTTCCGGGCCGTAAAACGCCCCGTAAATATCGCCGCCTGCCTCTAAACCCTGAAACAGGATCAACGTGTCATCGGTCGAGGTGAATTGCCCGTTTGCCGCATTTATGGTCAGGCTGTTGAAGCTGGCAAAAATACCAGTGCCGCTTTCAGTCGCTCCAGAAAATTCACCAGAGATGCGACCAGTGTTGAAATCGGCGACCAGCTCTGTCGTTCCAGACATCAGGCCGGTTTCCCCGTCTTCCAAGCCATAGCCAGCTTCGAATGCGCCGGTATAGGTTGCTTGGCCCGTCGGCAAGGCAAGCTCTACATCTGCGGTTTCGGGAAGCGACCCCTGCACCAGTTGATTATTGCTGATCAGAACTCCACCCTCGAGTTGCAGGATCGCGAAATTGCCGACAAAGGCATAATTGCCTGCCAAACGCTGCACCAGCGTGCCCTCACCGCTTGTGCCGGTAGGGCCGCCGACAACCTGACACCGCCCCATGGTTTCATCCATGCACAGCACGGTTGTCCCTTCCATCGGGCCTTCCGTCATTGTCAAAACGACGCGGCCATCGTCGGCGCGCGACAGGTTGGCGCGCGCTTGGCTGATCGTTCCAGATGTCCCAAGCGTAAAGCTGTTTGGCGCTTCGGTCGGCGTCGCAATCGCGTCGCCGCCACCACCGCCTCCGCACGCTGATAATAACGCAACAGCGCTGACCGCAAGCGCGGCCTTGTTGTGAATGCTCATAAGGTGCCTCAACCATTTATTTGTTTTGGAAGAAGAATCTTGTCTTATGGATTTGGCAGGCTTCCGAGGTATTGGAAGCCACTGCACGCCACGCCATTTATGGCGTGCAGTGGCGGCGGTTGGATCGTAAGTG
>CAYNWX010000150.1:0-17397 GCA_964401005.1 uncultured Natronohydrobacter sp. | reverse complement strand
GCCAGCAGGGCAAAGGATTTGCGGATCGCGGTCAGCATGCCCAGCGCCAGCACATCGACCTTCAGCAGGCCCAGCGTGTCGATATCGTCCTTGTCCCATTCGATGATGGTGCGGTCTTCCATGGCCGCGTTTTCGATTGGGCACAGGTCATCCAGCCGCCCCTTGGTAATGACGAAGCCGCCCACATGCTGCGACAGGTGGCGTGGAAAGCCGATGATCTCGGCAATCAGCGCCAGCGCCTGCCCGATGCGGCGGTCGTCGGGGTCCAGCCCCGCCTCGCGCAGGCGGTCCGCGTCGGGGGGCGCTGCGGACCAGCCCCAAAGCTGGCCCGACAGGCGACCGATGACATCGGCGCTCAGGCCCATGACCTTGCCCACCTCGCGGATGGCCGCACGGGTGCGGAAATGGATGACGGTCGCGGTCAGCCCCGCGCGGTCGCGCCCGTAGCGGTCGTAAATCCACTGGATGACCTCTTCCCGGCGTTCATGTTCGAAATCCACGTCGATATCGGGCGGCTCGCCGCGTTCTTTGCTGATGAACCGCTCGAAGATCAGCGTGATCGATTCGGGCGGCACTTCGGTCACGCCCAGCAGGTAGCACACGACCGAATTGGCCGCCGACCCGCGCCCTTGGCATAGAATGCCGCGCGAGCGGGCGAAATCGACAATGTCATGCACGGTCAGGAAATAGGGGGCGTAGTCCAGATCCGCGATCAGGCGCAGTTCCTTTTCCACCCGCTCGACAATCTTGGGCGGCGTGCCTGCGGGGTAGCGTTTGCGCAGCCCTTCGGCGGATAGCCGCTCCAGCCGGGCTTGGGCCGGCTCGCCGTTCTGCGCCTCGTCCGGGTATTGGTAGCGCAGCGCGTCCAGCCCGAAGGCGCAGGCATCGGCAATCTGCACAGAACGGCGGATGGCGGCGGGGTGATGCTTGAACATGCGCGCCATTTCCGCGCCGCCTTTCAGCCGGTGCTCGGCATGGGGCAGGCGGTGTTGGCCGATGCTGTCTATTGTCAGGCCAAGCCGCAGGCAGGTCAGCACATCGGCCAGCGGGCGGCGCTGGGCGCTATGCATCAGCACATCGCCCAGCGCGACCATGGGCAGGCCGGTGGTCTGCGCCCATGCGCCAAGCTGCGCCAGCCGCGCCGGGTCGCGCCCGTCATAGCGGGGGGCAGCGCCAAGGTAGCATTGGCCGGGGAAATGGCCGAGCATGGCGCGCAGGTCATCCGGCACGGGGTGTTGTAACGGGTCGGGCGGCAGCGCGATCAGGATCATGCCGTGGCAGCCGGCATACAGATCAGCGCGGGCCAGATGGCATTGGCCCTTGGGCGCGCGGCGTTTGCCAAGGGTCAGAAGCCTTGTCAGCCGCGACCATGCTGCCAAGTCGGTGGGCAGGGCCAGCCATTCGACTGCGCTGTCGGTCAGTACCAGCCGCGCGGCGGGGATCAGCCGGGGTAAGGGGTGATTGGAAAGCGCCAAGGGCGCGGCATCTGGCGCGGTAGTTTGGCGGCTGGACGGGTCGGTCTGGCGCCGGGCGCGCACGCCCGCGGCATGGGCCACCCCGCCCGCGCGCAGCCGCGCCAGTTCCTTCAGCGCCGCATAGGCCCGCACGACGCCCGCGACCGAGTTGCGGTCGGTGATGGCAATGGCGTGCAGCCCCAACTCAGCCGCGCGCGTGACCAGTTCTTCGGGGTGCGACGCGCCGCGCAGAAAGCTGAAATTACTGGTCACGCAAAGTTCTGCATAGGTGGGGTCGGGCATGATGGGCCTAAAATGTTCCTGTTTTGTTCATATATCTGTCAGGGGCGCAGAGTCGAGTCCCGACACGCATATGCAAACCCCTTGCGTTTCGGGGCGCATGAGCCTATATCGCTTGCAACAGCGGCGCATTGAGAGATGCACCACCGGAATTTTCAACGGGCCGCACGGCCCGTTTTTTGTTTTGTGCCCCAAGGAGGGGTCATGTCCGACCTGATCGCGAAAACCACGCTCGACCAGCGGCTGGCGGCCATTGTTGCCCCGGTGATCGAGGGTTTAGGATTTGAATTGGTGCGCCTGCGTGTGATGTCGGGCCGGACCCGGACATTGCAGATCATGGCCGACCGTCCCGATGGCGGAATCGAAGTGCAGGATTGCGCCGATATTTCCACAGCTGTGTCTGCTGTTCTGGATGTCGAGGATCCGCTGGAGGATGCCTATACGCTGGAAGTGTCCAGCCCCGGCATTGACCGACCGCTGACCCGGTTGAAAGATTTCGACGCGTGGAATGGCTACGAGGCGCGGATCGAGACGACGGAATTGATCGACGGTCGCCGCCGCTTTCGCGGCATTCTGGCTGGGGTCGAGGGCGACGAGGTGCTGATCGAACTGGAAGAGGGGGACGAGACCGTCACCATCGGCCTGCAATTCGACTGGCTGTCGGACGCCAAGCTGGTCCTGACCGACGATCTGATCGCGGAAATGCTGCGCGCCCGCAAAGCCAGCGGCGCCATAGACGAATCGCAATTCGACGAGATTGAAACCGACGCGCCGGATGACCAAGCGCGCCCCGAGGAGAGCTAAGATGGCCATCACATCTGCAAACCAGTTGGAACTGCTGCAAACCGCCGAAGCCGTGGCGCGCGAAAAGATGATCGACGCCGAATTGGTGATCGAGGCGATGGAAGACAGCCTCGCCCGCGCGGCCAAGTCGCGCTACGGCGCCGATATGGACATCCGCGTCAAGATCGACCGCAAGACCGGGGTTGCACGGTTCACCCGGGTGCGCACCGTGGTCGAAGACGATGTGTTGGAAAACCACCACGCCGAACTGACCGTCAAGCAGGCCGCGCCCTATCTGGACGACCCCAAGGTCGGAGATGAGATTGTCGACGAAGTGCCGCCCGTGGAACTGGGGCGCATCGCCGCGCAATCGGCCAAACAGGTCATTTTGCAACGCGTCCGCGAAGCCGAGCGTGACCGTCAGTATGAAGAATTCAAGGACCGCGCGCACACCATCATCAACGGTGTCGTCAAGCGCGAGGAATATGGCAACATCATCGTCGATGTGGGCGCGGGCGAAGCGATCCTGCGCCGCAACGAGAAGATTGGCCGCGAGAGCTATCGCAACGGCGACCGCATCCGCTGCTATGTAAAGGATGTGCGCCGCGAAGCGCGCGGGCCGCAGATTTTCCTGTCGCGCACCGCACCCGAATTCATGGCCGAATTGTTCAAGATGGAAGTGCCGGAAATCTACGATGGCATTATCGAAATCAAGGCGGTCGCCCGCGACCCCGGTTCGCGTGCCAAGATCGGCGTTATCTCTTACGATTCCGGCATCGACCCGGTCGGCGCTTGCGTGGGTATGCGCGGCAGTCGTGTGCAGGCCGTGGTGAATGAGCTTCAGGGCGAGAAGATCGACATCATCCCGTGGACCGAAGATCAGGCTACTTTCCTTGTGAACGCCCTGCAACCGGCAGAGCTCAGCAAGGTCGTGATAGATGATGAGGCCGGTAAGATCGAGGTTGTGGTGCCTGATGAACAACTGTCGCTGGCGATTGGTCGCCGTGGCCAGAACGTGCGTCTGGCCAGCCAGTTGACCGGTCTGGACATCGACATCCTGACCGAATCGGACGAATCGGCGCGCCGTCAGGCCGAATTTGCCGCGCGCACCAAGCTGTTCATGGACGAATTGGACATTGACGAGATGATGGCCCAGCTTCTGGTCGCGGAAGAATTTACTGCACTTGAAGAAGTGGCCTATGTCGATCTGGACGAGCTTCTGGCAATTGACGGGTTCGACGAGGAAACTGCCGAAGAGCTGCAAACCCGCGCCCGCGAGCGTCTGGAAGCTGTCGCGGCTGCCGCGCTGGCCAATGCCCGCGAAATGGGGGCCGAGGACAGCCTGATCGAATTCGACGGGCTGACCCCGCAAATGGTCGAGGCCTTGGCGAAAGATGGCATCAAGACGCTGGAAGATTTCGCCACCTGCGCCGATTGGGAATTGGCGGGCGGCTGGACGACCGTCAATGGCGAGCGGGTGAAGGATGAAGGGCTGCTGGAGCAGTTCGACATGAGCCTTGAAGAAGCGCAAACGCTGGTCATGACCGCGCGCGTTCTGCTGGGCTGGGTCGACCCGACCGAGATGGAGGACGACGCCGAAGAGGCCGAGGACGACGCCGAGGTCGAGGGCGAGTCGCGCTAAGGAATCAACCGGATGGCACGCGGCGGGCGCAAGGAAGAACGCGACGGGCCCGAGCGGCGCTGCATCGCCACCGGGCAAAGCCAGCCTGCGCGCGGGCTAATCCGCTTCGTGGTCGGGCCGGACAACCAGATCGTCCCCGATGTGGCGGGAAAGCTGCCGGGCCGGGGCATCTGGGTCAGCGCGGATCGCGCTACCTTGGAACTGGCGGTGAAGAAGAAGCTTTTTGCCCGCGCAGCCAAGCAGCCCGTCACGGTGCCAGAGGGGCTGGCTGATATGGTCACGGCGCTAATCCTGCGCCGCGCGCTTGACCTATTGTCGCTTGCGCGCAAAAGCGGACAAGCCGTTGCGGGCTACGAGAAGTGCCGCGAATTGGCCATGGCCGATGAAATGGCGGTGCTGATACAGGCCGCCGATGGATCGCCACGCGGCAAGACCAAATTACGCCCGCCCGAGGGCGAGGCGACCTATATAGACTGGTTGACGGCTCAGGAACTGGGTTTGGCATTCGGTCGTGAACATGTGATACATGCCGCGCTTCGTGCTGGCGGATTGCGGCGACCTGTTGTAGAGGAAGCGGCAAGACTGGCAGGATTGCGCACAGATATCGGTGGATATGCCGCCGGAGAGGATAAGACGGACGTATGAGCGATACAGACGGAAAGAAGACACTTGGACTGGGCGGACAAGGCGGTCAGGTGAAGCAAAGCTTCAGCCATGGGCGCACCAAGTCTGTTGTTGTCGAGAAGAAGCGCAAGCGCGTTGTGGTTCCCAAGGCAGGGGCCCAGCCGGGTTCTGCTGCGGGCAAGCCTTCGGGCACGCCAAAATCCGATCCGTCGCGCCGTCCTGCCGGTATCTCTGAAGTAGAGATGGAGCGCCGCCTGAAAGCGCTTTCCGCTGCCAGAGCGCGCGAGACAGAAGAAGCCGCCGCCCGCGCCGCTGACGAAAAGGCCCGCGAAGAAGAGCGCCAGCGCCGCCGCGACGAAGCCGAGGCCCGTGAACGCGAAGAACGCGAGCGCGAAGCTGCCTTACGCGCCAAGGAAGAAGAAGACGCCCGCGCCAAGGCAGAGGCCGAAGCTGTCAAGACCCGCAAGGCCGCGCCTGTGGAAGAACCCGCAGCCCCCGCGGTGCCCGATGCGCCATTGTCCGAGCGCTCGCGCCCGGCAGGGAATGACGCGCGCAAGCCCGCCAAGCGCACGGAAGATGACCGCGCTGGTCGTCCGTCCAAACCGCGCGAAGATGGCGGTCGCCGCGCTGGCAAGCTGACACTGAATGACGCGCTGACAGGTGGGGCCGGGCGCGAACGCTCGCTGGCCGCCATGAAGCGCAAGCAGGAACGCGCCCGCCAAAAGGCGATGGGTCAGACCCAGTCGCGCGAGAAAGTTGTGCGCGAAGTGCAGCTGCCCGAAACCATCGTGGTGCAAGAACTGGCCAACCGTATGGCCGAACGCGTGGCCGATGTGGTCAAGGCGCTGATGAAGATGGGTGTCATGGCCACCATGAACCAGTCCATCGACGCCGACACCGCCGAAATCCTGATCGAAGAATTCGGGCACAAGATGGTGCGCGTATCCGATTCCGATGTGGAACAGGTGATCGAACAGGTGCCGGATGATCCCGAAAACCTGCTGCCGCGCCCGCCGATCGTAACAATCATGGGGCATGTCGACCACGGCAAAACCTCGCTTCTCGACGCGATCCGCAAAACCAGCGTTGTTTCTGGCGAAGCGGGTGGGATCACCCAGCATATCGGCGCCTATCAGGTCACGACCGAAAGTGGCGCGGTGCTGTCGTTTCTGGACACTCCGGGCCACGCGGCCTTTACCAGTATGCGCGCCCGCGGTGCGAATGTAACCGATATTGTTGTGCTGGTTGTGGCCGCCGACGATTCGGTTATGCCGCAGACGGTAGAGGCAATTAACCACGCCCGCGCCGCAAAGGTGCCGATGATCGTGGCCATCAACAAATGCGACAAGCCCGCTGCCGACCCCAACAAGGTGCGCACCGGTTTGCTTCAGCATGAAGTTGTGGTCGAAGCCATGTCGGGCGATGTGCAAGACGTGGAAGTGTCTGCCGTGACCGGCAAAGGGCTGGATGAGTTGCTGGAGGCCATCGCGCTTCAGGCGGAAATCCTTGAACTGAAAGCCAACCCCAACCGCGCCGCCATGGGTGCCGTGATCGAAGCACAGCTTGACGTGGGCCGTGGCCCGGTTGCGACTGTTTTGGTGCAGAACGGCACACTGCGCCAAGGCGACATCTTCGTCGTGGGCGAGCAATGGGGCAAGGTGCGTGCGTTGCAAAACGACCAAGGCGAACGCGTCAAGGAAGCAGGCCCGTCGGTTCCCGTAGAGGTCTTGGGCCTGAACGGCACGCCTGAAGCGGGCGATGTGCTGAACGTCGTCGAAACCGAAGCCCAAGCACGCGAGATTGCCGAGTATCGCCATCAGGCTGCAAAGGACAAGCGCGCCGCCGCCGGGGCCGCCACGACGCTGGAACAGCTGATGGCGAAGGCGAAGGAAGACAAGGACGTGGCCGAACTGCCGGTTTTGGTTAAGGCCGATGTGCAAGGCTCTGCCGAAGCGATCGTTCAGGCGCTGGAAAAGATCGGCAATGACGAAGTTCGTGTGCGCGTGCTGCATTATGGTGTGGGCGCGATTACCGACACCGATGTGGGCCTTGCCGAAGCTTCGAAAGCGCCGATCATCGGGTTCAACGTGCGTGCCAACGCCTCGGCGCGCAACTCCGCGAACCAGAAGGGCGTTGAACTGCGCTACTATTCGATCATCTACGATCTGGTCGATGACATCAAAGCTGCCGCCTCTGGCCTGCTGTCCGCCGAAGTGCGCGAAAACTTCATCGGCTATGCCGAGATCCGCGAAGTCTTCAAAGTGTCGGGCGTTGGCAAAGTGGCTGGCTGTCTGGTCACCGAAGGTGTGGCCCGCCGGTCTGCCGGGGTGCGCTTGCTGCGCGACAACGTTGTGATCCACGAAGGTACGCTGAAAACCCTGAAGCGCTTCAAGGACGAGGTCAAGGAAGTGCAGTCAGGTCAGGAATGCGGTATGGCCTTCGAGAATTACGACGATATTCGCCCCAAAGACGTGATCGAGATTTTCGAGCGCGAAGAGGTCGAGCGCTCGCTGGCGTGATAACCTATCGGCAAAAATAGCAAAGGGCACCTTCGGGTGCCCTTTTGTCGTTCAAGCTTGTTGGCCGTGGCTGCGCGTAGTCTTAATGGCCTGCGCGCCCCAGCCCGTCCATCGTGGTGAGTAGCTTTTCAACCGCCCCTGGCTTGGGATGAGAAGCCGGGGCAAAAAACGTAAACCGTACCGGCCTGAACCCGACAAAGCCAAGGATCTGCCGCGCTGTCTGCTTTTTGATAGGGTCGCCATAGGCCAGCCACATAAAGCTGCGGGGCGTGTCAGAGGTAATCAGCACCCGCGCCGATCGACCAGTCAGCAGCGGCGCCGGCAGCCCCATCGGGGTGGTGCGTTGCGTGGTGAAGGTGCGCTCCAGAATAAACACGCGGTCGATCCAGCCTTTCAGCTTGGCTGGAAAGCCACCCCACCATAGCGGAAAGGCCAGCACGAAATGCGTGCACCATTCCAGATTTGCCAACGACTCTGCCAGTATGGGTTCCAAAGGCTTCGGGTCGTCATAGCCTGCTTTTCCGCGATCCAAGCTAAAAGTCATATCATGCAGGTTGGAAAACCGAATCTCATGCCCAGCCTCAAGGGCTGCGGATGCATATCGCTCCATTGCTTGCCCAGCTATGGATGACCGGCCAGGGTGGCCGTTCAGGACAAATATTCGTTCGGGCATGAATTCACCTGCCGTCTTTGCGCGGCCCGCGCTTGGTCGAACCCAGATTGCGCGCGATAGTACAATCCTGTCCTTGCGGGAGATCAAAGCGCTGAAAAATGCGCTAATTCTGTTGGGAAATGGTGGGTGATGAGAGACTCGAACTCCCGACATCTTCGGTGTAAACGAAGCGCTCTACCAACTGAGCTAATCACCCGCCATATTGCGCGCTTTAGCGGCTTTCGCGGGGCTGCGCAAGATCGCAGGCAACGGTTTATGTACCCAAAAGCTCTGTGACAAGAGGGTTGGGAAAGCGCCGTGCGCGGGTGATTGCAAGAAAAGTCTCGTCTATCCCGTCAAGCTGTTTCAGTTCCACCAGCACTCCTTGGCGCAATTCGTCTCGCACCGCGATCGGGGGAATGACCGCAAAACCCGCATCGGCCCTGGCCAATAGGCGCAGCATGGCCATGTCATCGGCCTCTGCGGCGATGTTGGGAGTGATCCCAAGCTGGTCGATCAGCCCGTCGAACGCAGCCCGTAGCGCGGTTTCCGGCGTGGGAAGCACAAGCGGTGCATAGGTCAGCAAGTCCGGCAACGCCATTGGTGCGCGGGCCGCCCGCAAAGGTGTGCCAATCAGGCTGACGGGTTGCGACGCAATGCGCTGAACCCGCCACGGGCTGGCTGCGTCGCGGGCGGGCGCAAGGTTGGTCAGCACCACGTCATAGGCCATGGCGTCCAGCCCGCGCAGCAGGTCGCTTTGGTTACCGGACCGCAGCACGACCTCGACATCGGCGCGACCTACCAGCGGTTCCAGAAATTGCATTTGGAAATTGCGCGACAGCGTGGCAAACGCGCCCACGCGCAACGCACGGCGCACCTGCCCGCGTTCGCGCAATGTTGCCGACAGGTCTTCGGCGGTTCGGAAGATGGTTTCGGCATGTTCAAGCGCGATTCGGCCCGCTTCGGTCAGCACCAGCCCGCGCCCGCGGCGTTCGAACAGGTCATGGCCCAGCGCGCTTTCCAACGCCTTGATCTGGGTAGAGAGGGCGGATTGCGACAGGTTCAGCCGCCCGGCAGCACCCGTCAGGGTGCCGTCGGTTGCCACGGCGCGGAACAGGCGCAGGTGATGAAGGTTCAGCATTCTTCTACCAAACAGAACAATAATAAAGAAAATATGTAATTTTTTAGAAGAATGGCAAGTGCTATTCGCAATGAGGCATTTTTCACCGGAGGGCTGACATGACGACGCTTTTGCCATTGGGCCACTTTGCCCCGCTACTTGTTTTGGTGGCTGCCATCCTTGGGTTTCTGCGCCCCGGCCGCCGTCCTGCACTTGTGCCGCAACTGGCCGAGGCGGCTGCGCTTGGCGCTCTGGCGCTTGCCGCGCTGAGCGCGGGGCAACTTGTCATGGGTGGCGCACTCAGCACTGGGACGGGCGGTCTTTCGCTACGGTTGGATGCTGCCAGCGCGACCATGACGCTGCTTGTGGCCTTTGTTGGCTGGATCGTGGTGCGCTACTCGCGCAGCTATCTGGATGGCGAAGCCCATGAAGGGCAGTTTCACGGCCTTATGCTGACCGCGCTCGCCGCTGTTCTGACGCTTGTGCAGTCGGGCAGCTTGCCTGTGCTGATTGCGTCTTTCATTGCCATCGGCTTGGTGCTGCGGCAGTTGCTGCTGTTCTACGCCGACCGGGCAGAAGCCCAGCGCGCGGCCACCAAGTTCGCCATTGTCTGGGCTGCGGGCGACGTGGCGCTGGTTCTGGCCGCATTGTTCCTGTGGCAGGCTTTTGGCACCGTTGATGTGGTGGCGCTGGGCGAGGCTGCGCAAGATGGTCTGCCGGTGGCGGGGCATGTAGCCGTTGGCTTCCTGGTGCTGGCAGCGGCGCTGAAAACCGCGTCTTTTCCGCTGCATGGCTGGCTGACAGAAGTGATGGAAGCGCCGACCCCGGTATCCGCTTTGCTGCATGCGGGCATTATCAACGCGGGTGGCTTTCTGCTAATCCGCAACGCAGAACTCGTGCAGGCCAGCCCCGGTGCTTTGGCTGCGCTGGTGATGCTCGGTGGTCTGACGGCGCTTTTTGGTGCGATGGTCATGCTAACGCAGAGTGCCGTGAAAACCGCGCTTGCATGGTCCACTGTCAGCCAGATGGGGTTCATGCTGCTGCAATGTGGGTTGGGCCTGTGGGCGCTGGCGCTGCTGCATATCGTGGCGCATTCCATGTACAAGGCGCATGCGTTCCTTGCCTCTGGCGGGGCCGTGCGGGCAGTGGCGGGCGTGACCCGTCCCGGCCCGGTGGCTGTGCCCGGTCTGGGCGCGGTGGCGCGGGCCTTCTTGTTGGCGCTGGCGATTTACGCGGTGGTGGCCACCGGGTTCGGTTTGGTGATGGGCGCGAAATCTGCCCAAGCCTTGGCCCTTGGCGCGATCCTGATATTCGGCGTTGCCTATCTGGTGGCCCAAGGTCTGGCAGATGCCGCCCCGCGCGCACTGACACAGCGCACGGCGCTGGCCTCGCTTGCCGCAGCGGTCGCCTATTTCGCGCTGCATGTGATCGCAGGTGCCCTATGGGGGCCGCATCTGCCCGCGCCACCCGTTCCCGGTGCGTTGGAATGGGCGCTTATTGTGCTGGCGCTCGGCTCTTTCGGGCTGATCGCGTTCGCCCAAGCCCTGTTCCCGCTCTGGGCGCATCACCCCTCGACCGCTGGGCTGCGGGTGCACCTAGCTAACGGGCTTTACCTGAATGCCGTGCTAGACCGCCTGATTGGTGGTCTGCGGACAACCTACACTACTGGCCGGAAGGCCTGAGATCGTGACAGAGATCGCACTTGGGAGAGAGACAATGTTCCATAAGCAAAGCCAGTTCAGCCCCGCGCATATCTCGGGTATTTTGAAAGCCGCCGAAGCTGCCGCGCGCGCTATTCCGCCTGCCTTTCCATTAAGCGCCACTGTCGCAGTTAACCCTTTCCTTGGCCAAATGGGCGAGGACCTGGCCACAGCCAGCGCGCGGCTTGCGCGGGTGGCTGGCGTTCGGGTCACACGCGAACGCGCCGAATATGCCCGCGCCGTGGCGGATGGCACCATTACAGATGACGATCTGGCAGAGGCGCTCGCGGCAAGCCCGCATGGCAACAAGCCCGCCAACCTGGAGGCGCTGAAAAGCCAGCTTGCCGCCGACAGCCCTGCGCCGCGCGCATTGCCAACGGTGGCCCATCTGGCTGCCCTTGCCACGGGCACCGACTGGCCCGCGCTGATTGATCGGTGTTTCGGGCTGTGGGCGGCGGGGTATTTCGACCGGGGCCAAGCGCTCTGGACACCTGCGCCCGGCCATTCGGCCTTTGCGGGCTGGCGGGAATGGGCCACCCATGACCTGACGCCCGAAGTGGCTGGATTGACCGGGTTCTGCGCCCATGTCGCCAGCGCCCCCGACACGCCCGAACGCGCCATCCTGCGGGCTGCCGATCGGCTTGGCCTGGGCGAGGATGTGGCCGAGCAGGTCTTTCATCGGTTGCTGATGGATATTGGCGGCTGGTCGCAGCACGCGCGGTGGCTCTTGTGGCAGGCCGAATTGGCAGGCACGACCGGCAGTACGATCACCGACCTGTTGGCCATTCGGCTAATCTGGGAAGAAGCGCTTTTGGACATCGCATCGCAAGCCGCCAAGCCTTGGGCGCAGACGCGGGCAGCGCATGCGGCACCCTTGGTGCCAAACCCCGCACAGGTGGTCGATGTGATCCTGCAAGAGGCCGCCGAGCGCGCGCATCAACGCGGCCTGATCGCGGCATTCGCAGGGGTCACAGAGGCAACCGGCCGGCCAGAGATGCAAGCCGCCTTTTGCATTGACGTGCGGTCCGAAGTGTTTCGGCGCGCGCTGGAAGCGCAGGATGGCGGGATTGAAACCATTGGGTTTGCCGGCTTTTTCGGCCTGCCATTGGCGCATCGGCCCCACGGCACGGACCAGACGCAAATCCACCTGCCGGTACTTTTGAACCCTGCGCTGACCACTTGCAGCCACGCTGCACCCGCAGCCGAGGAAGAGGCGCGGATTTCGGCGCGCGCCGCGCGGGCATGGGGCCGGTTCCGGCAGGCGGCGGTGTCGTCGTTTGCCTTTGTCGAATCTGCCGGGCCGATCTATGGCTGGAAACTGGTCAAGGGGGCGCTGGGCTTGGACGGCGTGAAACCCGCGAAATCGCCGGCACCGCAGGTTGAAGGTGGGTTAAGCGCCGAGCAAAAGGCCGAGATCGGCGCGAAAGTGCTGACCGCGATGAGCATGACCAAGGGCCATGCCCCCTTGGTGCTGTTGCTGGGACATGGAGCGAGCGTCACCAACAACCCGCACGAAAGCGCCTATCATTGTGGTGCCTGTGCTGGACAGACTGGCGAGGTGTCGTCGCGGATGCTGGCGATCTTGCTCAACGATCCCGAGACGCGCGCCGGGTTGCCCGCGCATGGCATTACCGTGGATGATGATGTGCTGTTCGTGGCGGGCTTGCACGACACGACCACGGACGAAGTCACGCTATATGATGATTGCCCGGCACCCGCCCACAAGGACCGTTTGGCGCAAGCACGGCGCGAAAGCGCAAACCATCACCGAGCGCGCCGCCAACTGGGCAGAACTGCGGCCCGAATGGGGGCTTGCGGGCTGTGCGGTCTTTGTCGCGGCCCCGCGTCAGGCGACCAAGGGCACCAACCTTCACGGGCGGGCATTCCTGCACAATTACGACTGGCAGGATGACGCGGGCTTTGCCACGTTGGAGCTGATCCTGACCGCCCCCGTGGTCGTGGCAAGCTGGATCAGCCTGCAATATTACGGGTCGAGCGTGGCGCCCCATGCCTTTGGCGGCGGCAACAAGCTGATCCATAATGTCGTGGGCGGCATTGGCGTGGTGCAGGGCAATGGCGGTGTGCTGCGCCCCGGCTTGCCGTGGCAGAGCATCCATGATGGCGAGGCGTTGGCGCATGACCCGCTGCGTTTGTCTGTCATGGTCGAAGCGCCGACGCAGGCGATTGCCGATATCTTGGCCAAGCACCCCGATGTGCAGGCGCTGTTCGACAATGGCTGGCTGCACCTGTTCGCGCTGGAAGGGGGCAAGGTCGCCTCGCGCTACCGTCCCGGTTTAGTCTGGGACGGGGCCGAGGCGCAGGCAAAGGCCGCCTGACGGCCAGAACACGCTGACACCGCCGAAATAAGGCGGTGTCAGTCTCGTCTTGGGACAGGGTTACTCTGCGATGCAAATCTCTTTGCGCAGAATCGCAAGTGTGGTCCGCGCCAATAGCCCGGTAATCGCGGTCAAGAGCACCACAAGCAACACGGTCCCGATGGTCTTGTGCGCGGCGGAGCCTGCTTCGCTCGCATAGGCGAAACTGGCCACGGTCAGCGCCGCGATGGGAAAGGACAAGGCCCACCAGGACAGCGCGAAGAGAATGCGCCGGAACTTGGTAATCTGGGTAACGACAATCGCGGCGAAGACATAGCCAAGGCTGAGCAGGATATGGCCGAAGGGGCCGACCTCTCCGGTCAGGTTTAGCCATGCGACAAAGGCTACGGCCGGGGGTGCGACGAGGATCATCAGGGTCGGCACCATTTTGCCCGGTAGCGGATCGTGAAACATCAGGCGTTGGGCCACCAATGTCAGCAAGATGACCCAGAACATCAGCCCGCCAGAGAAGAAAAGCCAAGAGATTTCGAAATAGCCAAGCCGCGCCCCGGCGATGGGCACGATCACGTTGCCAACCGCCGGGATGAACCACGCCGGAGTCAGATGGCCCGTCTGGAAACTGCGATGGCCGATCCAAGACCCGATGACCGCCAACGCCAGCGTGCCTTGCAGCGCCGTGCCCACCGCCCAGACCCAAAGGGCTGTTTGTGGGTGGTCGGTGGTAAGCGCTGTGGCCATCAGCAACAGCGAAATCGATGCGGCCGGGAAAAACGCGATGCGGATCGGATGATTCCATTCAAGCGCAACGTTCGCGCCTGCGAAAAGCGCTTTCAACAGGTAAAGCGCGGCGATGGTCATCAAGACCGCGCAAGAGATATAGAGCGCGGTTTCGGAATAGGTGCCAGCCAAGCCATACGCTTTTTCCGCTGCGTGCAACGCCAGCGTGGTGCCGAACAGGCCCATCGGAATTGCGAAGAACATGATCGGAAAATTTGCGAGGCGTGAGTCCTCTGTAGAATGTGTCTGTGCGACCACGGCTTGCATCCTTTCGGAATGACATCAAAAGCTGCGTAACGCCTGCTGGGGGCGGCATGGGCTTTCGCTAGTCAAACAGCGCCGTGGTTGGCATGATCTGAATCAAACTCGCAAAACAAAATCGAGTTTGAATCGCTTTGCGACAGTCGCCTCAGCGGATCAGGACAACAGGCACCTTGCAGCTACGCACCATCTCCGTGGTGCTGGAACCGATCACAAGGCTGCGAATGCGCGCATGGCCATAAGCTCCCATCACCACCATGCCAAAGCCCTCGGCCTCGACCAGTTTGCCAAGCTCGGTTTCAGGTTGGCCGGGGATCAGCCGGATTGTGGCATCAATCCCCGCCGCTTTCAGCAGGGCTTGCGCATCCGCCAGCCCCTTGCGGGCCTCTGCGCTGTCCGGCCCGACGGTCACGACGGTCACGGTCAGCCCGGCGAAAAGTGGGCTGCGCGCGATATGGTCCACGGCCTTCATGGCAGAACGCCCACCGTCATAGGCCACCAAAACGGACGAAATGGGCTGGAAGGCGCGCGATGCCACGAAAACGGGTTTGGTCGCAGCGCGCACGATCCGTTCCAGGTTCGAGCCCAAATGCCCCTTGGCGAAATCCGCCGCCTCGCCGCGCTTGCCGATCAGGATGACGCGGGCGTCGGCCTCGATCTCGGATATCGCCTCGACCACATCGCCATGACGCAGGCGGGTGGTGACGTCTTGTGCGCCTGCCTGTTCCACAAGAACGCGCGCATCGTCCAGAATGGCGCGGCCACGGTGGTTCATCAGCTTTGCGCGCTGGGCGTCCAGCTCTGCCAGCTCGCTCATCAGTGCGCTGCGCGCCCCCAGCCGGATGGCACCGGACAGGTCGCGCGCTTCTGGCGCGTCGCGGCGGCCCAGAACATGGATCAATTCCACCGGCGCGCCGGTGGCCCTTGCGATCCATGCCGCGTGATTGCACACGCTTTCCGAATAGATGGACCCGTCAACCAATGCGATAATTTTCCCTGCCATAGCCTTGCCCCCTCAATGCCCGCTCAGCGCATCCAGCGCGCCCGGTTTGTCATGCATGGCCAGCTTGTCGACCAGCGTTTCGGTGGCTTCGTTCATGCCGACCACCTCGACCTCTGCCCCGTCGCGGCGGAATTTCAGGATGGCCATGTCCAACGCCTGCACCGACGAAATATCCCAGATATGCGCGCGGCTGACGTCGATCACCACACGGTCCAGCGCCTCGCCGAAGTCGAAGGCGTTCATGAAATCCTCGACCGAGCCGTAGAATAGTTGCCCCACCACATGGTAGGTCCGCACCCGCCCGTCGGGGCTGATATCCGATGTGACACGGAACAACTGAGCGATCTTGGCGGCAAAGAAGATGCCCGACAAAAGCACACCGACCAGCACACCGATGGCCAGGTTATGCGTGTAGATCACCGTCACCACCGTCGCCACCATCACGATGGAAGACGAGCGCGGATGCGTGCGAAGATTGCCAATAGACGACCATGAAAACGTGCCGATGGACACCATGATCATGATCGCCACCAGTGCGGGCATGGGAATAATGCTGACCAGATCGCCAAGGCCGACCACAAGGATCAGCAGGAACACACCCGCCACGAAGCACGACAGTCGCCCCCGCCCGCCGGATTTGACGTTGATGATGGACTGCCCGATCATCGCGCACCCGGCCATACCGCCGATGAACCCGGTTGCGGTATTGGCAATGCCTTGGCCGATGCATTCCTGATTGCGGTCCGATTTGGTGTCGGTAAGGTCATCGACAATATTCTGGGTCATCAGGCTTTCCAGGAGGCCGACGACTGCGACCGCAATGGAATAGGGCAGGATAATAACGAGCGTTTCCAGCGTGAGCGGAATGTCGGGGATCAGGAAGACCGGCAGCGTGTCGGGCAATGCACCCATATCGCCCACGGTGCGTACATCCAGCCCAAGTGCCACGGTCAGTGCGGTTAGCACGACAATCGTCACAAGCGGCGAGGGGATGGCCTTTGTCACGCGCGGAAACAGGTAGATGATCGCCAGCCCAAACGCGACCAGAGCATAGGTCAGCCATGTCACATTGCGCGGGTCCAGTTCCGGCAGTTGCGCCATGAAGATCAGGATCGCCAGCGCATTCACGAAGCCCGTCATCACGGATTTCGAAACGTAGCGCATGACGAAGCCCAGCCGCAAAAGCCCGGCCCCGATCTGGATCAACCCCGCCAGCACCGTCGCGGCCAGCAGGTATTGCAGCCCGTGGTCTTTCACCAACGTGACCATCAGCACTGCCGTTGCAGCCGTTGCGGCTGAAATCATGCCCGGACGTCCGCCCGTGATCGCTACCAGAACGGCAATCGAGAAACTGGCATAAAGCCCTACTTTCGGGTCCACACCCGCGATAATGGAAAAAGCAATCGCTTCCGGAATCAGCGCCAGCGCCACCACCAGCCCCGCCAGCAAGTCGCCCCGGATATTGCCCAGCCATTGAGCGCGATAGGTGTCGATGGAAATCATGTTGTTGCAGTCCGTGATGGGCAAAGGCGGCGGTCGCTGCGTCTCTGTCGTTATCCGGCGGATCGGCGGCCGGAAGAGCCACCCGAATGTTCTCGGGTCCATATGCGTTGGGTCGGGGCGTAACGGCTTCGGCCTAGAAGGGCAACCGCCGATGACCTTGCCTCCAACCAATATTTCCGGGGCCCTATTGTGTTGCGCGAGGGAACCCCCCACCTTTCGCGCAGGTGTGCCGCGCGGAGTGGGAAAAGCCTTGCCGCGACTATGCGACCGAATGACAGGGTAAGGATGAAACCCAAGAACCGCCAGCGCATCGAGCGCCAGTTGCAGGCCCTGACAAAGGCGCTGCCGATCCTCAACCGCTTGCGCGGCGCGTATGGCGACCGCATCGGGATGCTGTGGCGGGTGCCCCTGGGGCTGTTTTTCGTGGCTGGCGGCTTTCTGGCCATCTTGCCGGTCTTCGGTCTTTGGATGATCCCGCTCGGGCTGCTACTCTTGGCTGTGGACCTGCCACCCCTGCGGCCTGTCGTTGCCGCATCCCTCATTCGTCTGCGCCGGAAATGGGCGCTGTGGCGACGGACAAACCGTTAACCCCTAACCGAAAGATCCTGCTTTGGATTGGTTTCTTCTTGCTGCGGGCCTTCTGGGCCTGTTCATCGGTGGCGAGGCGCTGGTGCGCGGCGCCGTTGCTGTGGCGCATCGCTTCGCCATGCCGCCCTTGCTGAT